>NZ_MKJZ01000035.1:0-242965 GCF_001942225.1 Serinicoccus sp. CUA-874
GAGGTCAACGACCTGCGTGACCTGACCTGGACCACGCTGCTCGGCCAGACCGAGACGACCCGGGCACACGACTACCGGCAGTACGGCCACGGACTCCGCGCGGCTGCCGCCGGTGACCGCGCCGAACCAGGCGCACAGGCAGCACCAGACCTGCAGGCCCTCCTGGACCGGGCCGCGCCGGTGGACGCCGCTCGCAGCGACGAGCACCCGGCGCTGCGGCAGGACCTGCACACCCGGCGCGACCTGCTCAACCGCGCCTTCTACGCCGCCCTCGCCCACCGGGGTCCCGGCGCCTTCCTCACCGACGCCGACGACCACCCCGGCACCGGTGAGCACGGCGGGCCGCTGTCGGGGTGGATGTGGGTCACCCGCACCAAGACCGGCCGCCGCCGCGACGGCGCCGACCCCACCACCCCGACCCTCGAAGCAGTCCTCGGGGAAGAAAAGAGCACCGAGACCGCCCCCCGACGCCGCACCGCTGACCCGGATCCGACCGGCTGGCGCACCCCGCCCGACGACGAGCCCCCCTTCTGAGCAGGGGCATACCTTCCCTCCCCGGTGCCGCTCCGCGGCGAGCCTCCCTGGTGAGTACAGACACACCGCCCACACCACACATGCCGCGTGCCGGGGCCCGGTCCCGCCGGTCAGCAGCGGCAGGCCTGAAACGCCGGGACCGAGGCCGACGAGTGGTGAGACGGCTTGACGCAACGTGCCCCGGCGTCAAGCCCAGACCGTGACCTCCCTGTGCTGGGCAGGGCGCCTGACGTGTGGTTTACTCCCGATGTCCGCATCGAAGGAGATCCCGTGACCGCCCGCCTGTGGGCAGCGCTCGCTGCCGTCCTGCTGGGTCTGTTCCTCGGCGTCGGCATGCCCTCCGGCACGCCCGCCGCCTCGGCAGCCGCCCCCGTGGCCAGCAGCAGCTCGGATGCCGCCGAGTCCGTGCAGGGCACGCTGCGCGACCCGGACCGGGAGCCGGTGGAGGGCGTCACCGTCACGGTGACCCAGGACGGGGCCGAGATCGGCAGCGCCACCACGGACGCGGAGGGCAGGTGGTCGGTCCCGCTGCCCGGACCGGGGGCCTACACCGTGACCCTCGACGTCGCCGGCCTCCCCGAGGGTGTCGCCCCGCGCGAGGAGGGCGGCGAAGTCCTCGACGGCGTCCAGGTGCGGCCGGGCGCCTCGCAGGGCGTCATCTTCCAGCTCGGCACGGGCGAGGTGGACGAGGGCGGCGGGGGGATCCCGGTGGCCAGGATCCTGCAGCTTGTGGTGGACGGCATCAAGTTCGGCGCGATCATCGCCATCACCGCCGTCGGCCTGTCGCTGGTCTTCGGGACCACCAAGCTCATCAACTTCGCGCACGGCGAGTTCGTGACGATCGGCGCCGTGGCTGCGTACTTCCTCAGCACCTCGCCCGGCAACCTCCCCATCATCGTCGCGGCGGTGCTGGCCATGGCCGTCGGCGGAGCCGTCGCGGGAGGCTTCGAGGTGACGCTGTGGCGGCCGCTGCGACGGCGGGGGGCCGGTCTCATCCAGATGTTCATCGTGGCCATCGGGCTGTCGCTGCTGCTGCGCCACCTCGTCCTCATCGTCTTCGGCTCGCGCCGCCAGCAGTACGACGAGTACTCGCTGCAGAGCGCCCTCACCCTCGGCCCGGTCCGCATCACCCCGCGCGACCTCATCATCACCGTGCTGGCCTTCGCGATCATGATCGGCGTGGCCGTGATGCTGCAGCGCACCCGGATCGGCACGGCGATGCGCGCGGTGAACGACAACCGCGACCTCGCGCAGGCCTCCGGCATCGACGTCCAGCGGGTGATCCTCGTGGTCTGGGTGCTCGGCGGTGCGCTGGCGGCCATCGGCGGGGTGTTCTTCGGGGTGACCCAGGCGATATACAGCGAGATGGGCTTCGAGCTGCTGCTGCTGATGTTCGCCGGCGTGATCCTCGGCGGGTTGGGCAGCGCCTACGGCGCCATGCTGGGCTCGCTGGTCATCGGCCTGGTGTCCCAGCTGTCCACCCTGTGGTTCCCCGCGTCGCTGGCCTACATGTGGGCGCTGCTGGTCATGATCATCGTGCTCCTCGTCCGGCCCCAGGGCATCCTGGGCCGGCGTGAGCGGGTCGGCTGAGGAGGAGGACGATGGACCTGCTGTCCGTGCTCGCGGTGGCGATCCGGGGCGCTCTCGGCCCGGAGGCCGCGATCTACGCCCTGGCCGCCATCGGGCTCAACATCCACTTCGGCTACACCGGGCTGCTCAACTTCGGCCAGGTCGGCTTCATGCTGGTCGGGGCCTACGGGACCGCGATCTCGGTCCTCTCCTTCGGCTTCCCCCTCTGGGCGGGGGTGCTCGTCGGCATGGCCTGCGCCGTGGTGCTGGCGCTGATCCTCGGGGTGCCGACGCTGCGGCTGCGCGGGGACTACCTCGCCATCGCGACGATCGCCGCCGCCGAGGTGCTGCGCTACCTCTACCGCTCCTCGTTCGCCGAGCCGGTCACCGGCGGTGTCTTCGGGCTCGTCCAGTTCGCCGGTGGCTTCTACGAGATCAACCCGTTCAGCGGCCCGCTCGAGCTGGGGCCGCTGCGCTTCGGTGAGCGCGCGCTGTGGCTGATGACCGTGGCCTGGGGGGCGACCTTCCTCGCGGCGGGTCTCGTCTGGCTGCTCGTCCACAGCCCGTGGGGGCGGGTCCTGCGGGCCGTCCGGGAGGACGAGGAGGCCGCGCGCAGCCTCGGCAAGAACGTCTTCGCCTACAAGATGCAGGCGCTCGTTCTCGGCGGCGTCCTGGGCGCGCTGGCAGGAGCGCTGCTGGCGATCAACAGCCAGGCCATCACCCCGGACGCCTTCATCCCGATCATCACGTTCTACCTGTGGACCATCATGATCCTCGGCGGCGCGAGCCGGGTGCTGGGACCGATCATCGGCTCGGTCGTCTTCTGGTTCCTGCTGACCTTCCTCGACGCCTTCCTGCGCTCGGCCATGTCCGCCGGCTGGATCCCCGGCGCCCTGCTCGTGCCGAGCGACATCGGGGCGGTGCGCTTCGCGGCCGTCGGGCTCGGCCTCATGCTGCTGATGATGTTCCGACCCGCCGGGCTGATCGGCAACCGGAAGGAGCTGCGTCTCGATGTCCGATGACACCCACGCCGACCTCGTCGCGGAACGGGAGGCGGCGCACGAGCAGGAGCGTGCCCACGCGTCCGCAGCCGAACCGTCGGTAGGGGCCCGACGGGCCGCCGAGGCGCTCGCCGGGGTCGCCAGCGCGCCCGGGGTCGCCAAGCCGGACCCGATCCTCGTCGCCGACGACATGGCGCGACACTTCGGCGGGGTGCGCGCGGTCGAGGTGGAGCACCTGGAGGTGCAGCGGGGCACGATCACCGCGCTCATCGGGCCCAACGGTGCGGGCAAATCGACCTTCTTCAACCTCATCACGGGTTTCGACCGGCCCGACAGCGGGCGCTGGTCCTTCGACGCCAGCGACGTCACCGGGCGGCCGCCGCACCGCATCGCGCGCAAGGGCATGGTGCGCACCTTCCAGCTGACCAAGGCCCTGACCCGCCTCACCAGCCTGGAGAACCTCATGCTCGGGGCGACCGGGCAACGCGGCGAGGGCCTGATCGCCGCGTTGCTCCGCCCGACCTGGGCGGCCCAGGAGGCGTCGATCCGCCGTCGCGCCGAGGAGCTGCTCGGGCGGTTCAACCTCACACACATGCGCGACGAGTTCGCCGGCACCATGTCCGGCGGGCAGCGCAAGCTGCTGGAGATGGCCCGGGCCCTCATGGTCGAGCCGCAGATGATCCTGCTCGATGAGCCGATGGCCGGGGTGAACCCCGCCCTGACCCAGTCGCTGCTGGGTCACATCGAGGCGCTGCGCGACGAGGGCATGACGATCGTGCTCGTGGAGCACGACATGGACGTCATCATGTCGATCAGCGACTGGGTGGTGTGCTTCGCCCAGGGCAAGGTGATCGCGGAGGGCCGTCCGGACGACATCCGCAAGGACCCGGCCGTGATCGAGGCCTACCTGGGCAGTCACCGGGCACTGCCGACGGAGGAGGAGCGGTGAGCGTGGACGGCCAGCTCGAGGACTCGGCGACGGGCGGCACCTCCGCCGAGCCGGTGCTGTGGACCGAGGAGCTCGTCGCGGGCTACATCCCCGACGTCGACATCCTGCGGGGCTGCTCGGTCGAGGTACGGCCGGGGGAGCTGGTCGGCATCATCGGCCCGAACGGCGCGGGCAAGTCGACGCTCATCAAGGCGATGTTCGGGCTGGTCCCGGTGCGCTCGGGCAGGGTGATGCTGCACGGGGAGGACGTCACCTCGCGCCCCGCCCACAAGCTGGTGGCCACCGGGCTGGGCTACGTGCCGCAGAACAACAACGTCTTCCCCTCGCTCACCGTGGAGGAGAACCTCCAGATGGGCCTCTACCTGCGGCCCAAGGAGTATGCCGCCCGGTTCGCCGAGGTGAGCGACCTCTACCCGCTCCTCGCCGACCGGCGGGCGCAGCGCGCCGGGTCGCTCTCCGGCGGCGAGCGCCAGGTGGTGGCGATGGGCCGCGCCCTCATGACCGGGCCGCACGTGCTCTTCCTGGACGAGCCGTCGGCGGGCCTCTCGCCGCTCATGCAGGACTCGGTCTTCGAGGCCGTGTCACGGATCAACTCGGCCGGGGTGTCCGTGCTCATGGTGGAGCAGAACGCCCGGCAGTGCCTCGACATCTCGGACCGGGCGTACGTCCTCGACCAGGGCCAGGACGCCTACACCGGGACCGGCGAGGAGCTGGCGAACGACCCGAAGGTCATCGAGCTCTACCTCGGCACCCTGGCCCGGATCTCCGACGACTGAGAGCTGCACCACCCGCCGGTGGCACACCACGCAGCCGAGCGGCCCGGCACCCATGAGGTGCCGGGCCGCTCGTGCGTCCGGGCGGTCGGGCGGCTGTGAGGACCACCCCGACCGCAGCGCTCACTCGCTGGGGTTGGACTCCACGGTCTCGACCGACTGCAGCTCACCGGCGTCGTCGAACTCGTAGACCTCGATCGTCGCCGTGCCCGGCTCACCGGCGTCGGTGAAGTCGAGCGGGCCGCTGGCACCGTTGTAGTCGATGTCCTCACCATCCTCGAGCAGCCCCTTGCACTCCTCGAAGGAGGTGCACTCGGTGCCCTCGCTGGTGATGCCGTTGACCTCGGCCTTGAAGTCGGCGGCGTTCACGACCCGGCGGCCTCGGCGGCCAGCGCCATGGTGACGGCGCAGTCGTAGACCTGCGGGGCGAACTGGGTCTCCTCCAGGTCCGGCGCGAACTCCTGCAGCCGGGTGATGAAGTCGGGGTTGTCCGCGGACGCGGGGGCCGTGCCCTTCATCCCCGCGATGACGCTGGGATCGGACTCGTTGACGATGCTGCCCAGGTCCGCCGACCGCAGACCGTCCGCGCCGTAGACGCCCACGGCGTCCGGGGTGAGCCCGGCCTCGAACATGCCCTGCAGGATCTGGCCGCCCTCCTCGAAGGCGATGACCACGACGGCGTCCGGCTCGGCCGCCTCGACCGACGACACGACCGCGTTGAACTCACGGGCCAACGGGTCGTAGGTCTCGTTGAGCGAGACGGTGGCTCCGGCGTTCTCCAGCGCGGTGGCCGTGGCGTCGGCCAGGCCCGAGCCGTAGTCGTCGGCACGGGCGACGATGGCGACGTTGCTGTAGCCGTCGTTGACGATCGTGTTGGCGAGCACCGGGCCCTGGAGGGCGTCGGAGGGAGCCGTCCGGACGTAGAGCCCGTCGTCCTGGTAGTCGGTGAAGGTCGGCGCCGTGTTGGAGCCGGAGCACTGCATCACGTTGGCACCGGTCACCCGGTCGATGATCGCGAGGGACATGCCCGACGCCGCTGCGCCGACGATGGCGCTGGGCTGCTCGGCGAGGATCCGGTCGGCCGCCTGCTGCGCCGCGGCCTCCTGGCCCGCCTCGTCACCGGCGACCGCGTCGGGCACCTCGTTGCCAAGGACCCCGCCGGCGGCGTTGATGTCCTCGATGGCCAGGCCCAGGGCCTCGATCTGGGGTGGGCCGAGGAAGGCCAGCTGTCCGGTCTCCGGGAGGACGTAGCCGAAGGTGAAGGTGTCAGAGGTGTTGCCGTCGCCCCCGGCGGCCGGCTCCTCGCTCTCGGAGCCCTCCTCCTCCGCGCTGGTCTCCTCCTCGGCGCCCTCCTCCGAGCTCTCCTCGGTGGCGGTGTCGCCGGAACCGGTGTCCTCGCCGCCGTCGCCGCACGCGGCGAGCAGGGCCACGGCGGACAGTGCCGCCATCGCCTTGAGATGGGTCGTCCTACGCATGTGTTCCTCTTTCGGTTCGGGGGGCGTCCTTGCCCGTCCACGGGATTTCAGCCTAGGCCGATCACGGCCGGTCAGGAGGCCTTCGTCACCAAACTGTGACCTTGCCGCCACGTGAGGTGCTCACCCGCGACGCTCGGTGACCAGGAGTGCGGTCCCGGGCAGGAGCGTCCCACGCGTCTCGCTCCATCCGCCCCAGTCGCGGCGGCCGGGCGCCCACGCGGGCTCGAGGAGGTCCACGAGCACCAGCCCGGCCGCGCGGACCGCCCGGACGAGGTCCCCGAGGGTGCGGTGGTGCTCGGTGTAGGTCGCCCGCCCGCTCATCGTCTCCTCGACGTAGGGCCGCCGGTCGAAGTAGCTGTGCCGGGCGAGGAGGCCATCGGGACCGGGCACGTCGGGGAAGACCCAGCGGAAGGGGTGGGGGAGGGAGAAGACGACGCGTCCGCCGGGGCGCACGACGCGGGCCCACTCACGCAGCGCGCCCTCGACGTCGGGCACGAAGGCCAGGACGCCGTGCGCCGTGAACACGACGTCGACGCACGCATCGGCCAGAGGGAGGGCCGCACCGTCGCACTGCAGCTGGGCCACCGGGGCCGGGCCGTCGGTGGCCGCGTCCAACCGGGCGGCGACCCCGAGCATCCCGAGGCTGAGGTCGGACCCGATCACGCGGGCACCCTGCCCGGCGCACCACCGTGCCCCCTGTCCACCACCGCCGCCGACCTCCAACACGTCCCGGTCCCGCAGCGGCCCCAGTGCCTGCAGCTCGGTCTCCGTGCGACCCTCGGGACCCCAGGTCAGCTCGGCGTCGCCCAGGTCCTCGCCGTGCTCGGCGTGGTATGCCTCGGCCTCCTGGTCCCACCACCGGCGCCCCGCCCGGACCGACTCCTCGTGCGAAGCGCTGCGACGTACGACACGGTCGGGTGGGCCGGGGCGCGCCGGATCGTCCATGTCCCCAGTCTGCACCGCTTTGACCTGGCCTCCCGGCCCGGATAGTCTTGACGGGCTTGTCCAACGCCTTCGGCGTGCCCGGACGCTGGTGCGAACGGGGTCTGGCGGGCACCGCACACATCCATCCATATCTTCCAGTCCACAATCGGAGTCCCTACTACATGATTGCCACCACGGCCGAGAAGGCCACCTCCCAGATCGCTGTCAACGACATCGGCTCTGAGGAGGAACTGCTCGCGGCCATCGACGCCACGATCAAGAACTTCAACGACGGCGACATCGTCGAGGGAGTGATCGTCAAGGTCGACCGCGACGAGGTCCTGCTCGACATCGGCTACAAGACCGAGGGTGTCATCCCCTCCCGTGAGCTCGCCATCAAGCACGACGTCGACCCCTCCGAGGTCGTCACCGTCGGCGATGAGGTCGAGGCCCTGGTCCTCCAGAAGGAGGACAAGGAGGGTCGCCTGATCCTGTCCAAGAAGCGCGCGCAGTACGAGCGCGCCTGGGGCTCGATCGAGCGGATCAAGGAGGAGGACGGCGTCGTCACCGGCACCGTCATCGAGGTGGTCAAGGGCGGCCTGATCCTGGACATCGGCCTGCGTGGCTTCCTCCCTGCCTCGCTGGTCGAGATGCGCCGCGTGCGCGACCTCCAGCCCTACGTCGGCAAGCAGATCGAGGCCAAGATCATCGAGCTGGACAAGAACCGCAACAACGTGGTCCTGTCCCGCCGCGCCTGGCTGGAGCAGACCCAGTCCGAGGTCCGCACCACCTTCCTCAAGGAGCTGGCCAAGGGCCAGGTCCGCTCCGGGGTCGTCAGCAGCATCGTCAACTTCGGCGCCTTCGTCGACCTCGGCGGTGGCGTGGACGGCCTGGTGCACGTCTCCGAGCTGTCGTGGAAGCACATCGACCACCCGGGCGAGGTCGTCGAGGTCGGTGACGAGGTCACCGTCGAGGTGCTGGACGTCGACATGGACCGCGAGCGGGTCTCGCTGTCGCTGAAGGCGACGCTCGAGGACCCGTGGCAGACCTTCGCCCGGACGCACGCCATCGGTCAGGTCGTGCCCGGCAAGGTCACCAAGCTGGTCCCCTTCGGCGCCTTCGTGCGGGTCGAGGACGGCATCGAGGGCCTGGTCCACATCTCCGAGCTGGCCGAGCGCCACGTGGAGCTGCCCGAGCAGATCGTCACCGTGGGCGCCGAGGTCTTCGTCAAGGTCATCGACATCGACCTGGAGCGTCGCCGCATTTCGCTGTCGCTCAAGCAGGCCAACGACGCGGTCGCCAACGAGTTCGACCCGACGCTCTACGGCATGGCGGCGGAGTACGACGAGCAGGGCAACTACAAGTACCCCGAGGGCTTCGACCCGGAGACCAACGAGTGGCTCGAGGGCCACGAGGAGCAGCGGGAGAAGTGGGAGAAGGAGTACGCCGACGCCCACGCCGCTGGGAGGCGCACAAGGCGCAGGTCGAGGCCGCCTCGGAGGCCGACTCCGCGGCCGGTGTCGAGGTCGCCCCGGCGTCCACGTCCTACTCCTCCTCGGCCGGCAACGCCGACGAGCCGGAGGACCAGGCCGGCACCCTCGCCTCCGACGAGGCGCTCGCCGCGCTGCGCGAGAAGCTGACCGGCAACTGAGCCGGTGCCGGTGAGCAGGTCTCGCCGGCAGCCCGGGAACGGGGTCCGACTTTTCTGTCGGACCCCGTTTCCCTATTTTGCTGACTTTTTCCTGTGATAATGTGCAGGCTGCCAAAATGTCTGCGCGAACGATAGCGACACCGACGAATTCCCTAAGAGAGAGGCGATCCGTGACCACCTCGACCGAGAGTCCGCCCACCCAGGAGGAGGCGGCCAGCACCGGCCTGGCGCCGCGCGTCTTCTACCCTGCCGTCGCGATCGTCGTCGGCTTCGTCCTGGCGGCGGTGGTCTTCCCCGCATCGATGAACAGCGCGCTGCAAGCGGCGAACGAGTACATCGTCAACACCGTGGGCTGGTACTACGTGCTGCTCAGCTTCCTCTTCGTCGTCTTCAGCATCTGGCTCGCGATCAGCAGGTACGGCGACATCAAACTCGGCAAGGACGACGACGCGCCCGACTTCAGCTACGGCTCCTGGTTCGCCATGCTCTTCAGCGCGGGCATGGGCATCGGCCTGATGTTCTGGGGTGTCGCGGAGCCCTTGAACCACTTCGCCGGGCCGCCGCCCGGAACCGCCGAGGGCAGCAGCCAGGCCGACATGGCGATCACCGCCATGAGCAGGACGTTCCTGCACTGGGGCCTGCACGCCTGGGCGATCTACATCATCGTCGGGCTCGGCGTCGCCTACGCGGTGCACCGTCGCAAGCTGCCCGTCTCCATTCGTTTCGCCCTGCGTCCCCTCCTCGGGGACCGCGCCGACGGCTGGATCGGTGACGTCATCGACGTCGTGGCCATCGTCGGCACCCTCTTCGGGGTCGCCACCTCCCTCGGCTTCGGCGTGGCCCAGGTGTCCGCCGGCCTGGAGTTCGTCGGCGTCGTCGACGGCAGCAGCGCCTTGCTGCAGGTCCTGCTCATCGCGGGCATCACGGTGGTGGCGACCGCGTCGGTCGTCTCCGGTGTGGACAAGGGCATCAAGTGGCTGTCCAACATCAACCTGTCGCTGGCCGGTCTCCTGCTGATCTTCGTGCTCGTCGCGGGTCCGACGCTGTTCCTGCTCAACGACATGGTCCAGTCCATCGGCTACTACCTGCAGAACTTCTTCTCGATGAGCTTCTCCACCTTCGCCTACCAGGAGGAGGGCCCGGAGTGGCTCGGGAGCTGGACCACCTACTACTGGGGCTGGTGGATCAGCTGGTCCCCCTTCGTCGGCATCTTCATCGCCCGCATCTCCAAGGGCCGCACCGTCCGGGAGTTCATCACCGGTGTGCTGCTCGTGCCCACCCTGCTCACGATGGCGTGGTTCGTCATCATGGGTGGCACGGCCCTGCACCGGCAGATCTTCGGTGACGGGTCGCTGGTCGGCGAGGACGGCTCGGTGTCGACCAACGAGGCGCTGTTCCAGATGCTGGACGGCCTGCCGGGCGGACCGTTCCTCGCGGGGCTGGCGATCGTCATGATCGTCATCTTCTTCGTGACGAGCTCGGACTCGGGCTCCTTCGTCGTCGACATGATCGCCAACGGTGGCAACCCGAACCCGCCGGTCTGGAGCCGCGTCATGTGGGCGGTGCTGGAGGGCGCGATCGCCGCGGTCCTCATCGTGGCCGGCGCCGTCGCCGGGGTCGAGGGCGGCGGGCTCGCCTCGCTGCAGACCATGGCGATCATCACCGCAGCCCCGTTCACCCTGGTGATGATCGGGATCTGCATCTCCCTGGTCAAGGCCTTCGTCGCCGAGGACCGGGAGAAGGAGCGCATCGAGCGCAAGGTCATGGCGCGCGAGCTCGCCATCGAGGCCTCCGAGATGGAGGGCGTCCCGGACCCGGCCCCGCGTCGCTGAGCCTGAGCGGAGCAGGCGCTCCTGAGCGCACCTGACGAGGGTGGCCCGGCCGTGCGGCCGGGCCACCCTTGTCGGTGCCGGGGGCTACCGTGGAGGTATGCGCCCTACCACCGACCTGCAACGCACGGTCAGTCCCTTCCGCGTCGTGTCCGACTACCGCCCCAGCGGTGACCAGCCCACCGCGATCGCCGAGCTGGCGCGCCGGGTGCAGGGCGGCGAGGAGGACATCGTGCTGCTGGGCGCCACCGGCACCGGCAAGTCCGCGACCACGGCCTGGATGATCGAGCAGGTGCAGCGGCCCACCCTCGTCATGGCGCCGAACAAGACGCTCGCGGCCCAGCTCGCCAACGAGTTCAAGGAACTGCTCCCGCACAACGCGGTGGAGTACTTCGTCAGCTACTACGACTACTACCAGCCCGAGGCCTATGTCCCGCAGACCGACACCTACATCGAGAAGGACTCCTCGATCAACGACGAGGTGGAGCGGCTGCGCCACTCGGCCACCAACTCCCTGCTGACCCGCCGGGACGTCGTCGTGGTCGCCTCGGTGTCGTGCATCTACGGCCTGGGCACCCCGCAGGAGTACGTCGACCGGATGGCCCGGCTGCGGGTGGGCGAGACCGTCGAGCGGGACGAGCTCCTGCGCCGCTTCGTCACGATGCAGTACACCCGCAACGACATGGCCTTCTCGCGCGGCACGTTCCGGGTGCGCGGCGACACCGTCGAGATCATCCCGCAGTACGAGGAGCTCGCGGTGCGCATCGAGTTCTTCGGCGACGAGATCGACCGGCTCTACACGCTCAACCCACTCACCGGCGAGGTGGTCCGCGAGGAGCAGGAGATGTATGTCTTCCCCGCCTCGCACTACGTCGCCGGTCCGGAGCGGATGGAGCGGGCGATCTCCGGGATCGAGAGCGAGCTCGCCAGCCAGCTGGAGGCCTTCGAGCAGCAGGGCAAGCTGCTCGAGGCGCAACGGCTGCGGATGCGGACGACCTACGACATCGAGATGATGCGCCAGGTCGGCTCCTGCTCCGGGATCGAGAACTACTCCCGGCACATCGACGGCCGCTCTGCGGGCTCCGCCCCCAACTGCCTCCTCGACTACTTTCCCGAGGACTTCCTGCTCGTCCTCGACGAGTCGCACGTCACCGTCCCGCAGATCGGGGCGATGTACGAGGGTGACATGTCCCGCAAGCGCACCCTCGTCGACCACGGATTCCGGCTCCCCAGCGCGATGGACAACCGACCGCTGAAGTGGGAGGAGTTCCTCGAGCGGATCGGGCAGACGGTGTACCTGTCCGCGACCCCGGGTGACTACGAGATGGCCAAGAGCGACGGCTACGTCGAGCAGATCATCCGGCCCACCGGGCTCGTCGACCCCGAGGTCGTCCTCAAGCCGACGAAGGGGCAGATCGACGACCTGCTGCACGAGATCGGCGAGCGCACCGCCCGCGACGAGCGGGTGCTGGTGACGACGCTCACCAAGAAGATGGCCGAGGACCTCACCGACTACCTCCTCGACAAGGGGGTGCGGGTGCGCTACCTGCACTCGGAGGTCGACACCCTGCGCCGCGTCGAGCTGCTGCGGGAGCTGCGACTGGGGGAGTACGACGTCCTGGTCGGCATCAACCTGCTGCGTGAGGGGCTCGACCTGCCCGAGGTCTCGCTGGTCAGCATCCTGGACGCGGACAAGGAGGGCTTCCTGCGGTCCGCCCGCTCGCTCATCCAGACCATCGGCCGCGCCGCCCGCAACGTCTCGGGGCAGGTCCACATGTATGCCGACACCGTCACCCCGTCCATGGAGCAGGCGATCGAGGAGACCAACCGACGGCGCGAGAAGCAGCTGGCCTACAACGCCGCCCAGGGCATCGACCCGACGCCGTTGCGCAAGCGGATCGCCGACATCACCGACATGCTGGAGCGCGAGGACGCCGACACCGAGGCCCTCATGGGCAGCGGGCGCAGCCAGTCCCGAGGCAAGGGTGGGGCCTCCCGGCGGGGCACGCCGACCGTGGGCACGAGCGCGGTCGAGCGGCGCAGCGGTGACCAGCTGCCGGCGACCGAGCTCGCCCAGCTCATCCATGAGCTGACCGAGCAGATGCACCAGGCGGCCACCGATCTGCACTTCGAGCTGGCGGCCCGGTTGCGTGACGAGATCGGCGACCTCAAGAAGGAGCTGCGTCAGATGCGGGAGGCGACCGGCTGACGTGCCATCATGGGGGAGTTCGTCGGAGGGGAGTATCCCCACCTCGCGACCTCGTCGTCACCACGGCCTCCCAGAGCCCGGCGAGATCGGCACCGTCCGCCCGGATCACCACCTGGGCGGGACCGGCTGCGGGAGAGACCTCCGATCCGGCCCGCGTGCCCTGATCGGAAGGTAGAACCCGCGCATGGACGTCCCCGGTTGGGTGTGGACCGCCACGCTGGTCCTCATCACCCTCGTCTTCGCCGTCGACCTGCTGGTCCTCGGCCGTCGACCGCACGAGCCCTCCCGCAAGGAGGTCTCGGTCGCGCTGTCCATCTACATCGGCCTGGCGGTCATCTTCGGGCTCGGCGTGCTCATCACCTCGGGCGGCCAGCTCGCCGCCGAGTTCTACGCCGGCTGGTTGATGGAGTACTCGTTGTCCATCGACAACCTGTTCATCTTCCTCATCATCATGGCCAAGTTCGGCGTGCCACGGAGGTACCAGCAGTTCGCCCTCATGGTGGGCATCGTCATGGCGCTGGTCCTGCGCGCGATCTTCATCCTCGTCGGCGCTGCGGCGATCGAGCGGTGGTCCTGGGTGTTCTACCTCTTCGGCGCCTTCCTCATCTACACCGCGATCAGGCTGGCGATGGAGAACATCGGCCACGACGACGAGGAGGACGACTTCCAGGAGAACGCCCTGCTGCGCTGGGTGGAGAAACGCTTCCCGGTCACCCAGTCCTGGGAGGGCGGCACCAAGCTGCGCATCGTGGAGAGCGGCAAGCGGGTCCTCACCCCCATGGCGATCGTCATCCTCGCGCTGGGCACGACCGACCTGCTCTTCGCCCTCGACTCCATCCCGGCGATCTTCGGCCTGACGCAGGAGCCCTACCTCGTGCTCATGGCCAACGTCTTCGCCCTCATGGGGCTGCGCCAGCTCTACTTCCTCCTCGGCGACCTGCTCAAGCGGCTCGTCTACCTCGGCCTGGGCCTGTCCGTGCTGCTCGCCTTCATCGGCGTGAAGCTCATCCTGCACGCCATGCACGAGAACGAGCTGCCGTTCATCAACGGGGGCGAGCACATCGGGGTGCCCGAGGTGCCGATCTGGCTGTCCCTGACCGCGATCGTCGGCATCCTCGGCGTGACCGCCGTGGCCAGCCTGATGAAGTCGCGCCGGGACGCGGCCCGCGGCATCACCCACGAGGGGGACGAGGCACGGCTGGACAGCAACGAGGTCGGCCTGCTCGGCGGTACGCAGCACCACGGCAAGGAGTCTGCGAACGGCTCGGGCGAGTCCGCCGCCTCCTCCACGGCTACCCGGAAGGGTCCGGAGCAGCACTGAGCGTGCTGCCCGTCCTCCGCCCGAGGACGGCGATGCTGGCCACCACCACCAGCGCCATCCCGAGCAGCTGCAGCGGGCCGAGGAGCTGACCCAGCACCAGCAGCCCGGCCAGGGCTGCTGCTGCGGGCTCCAGGCTGAGCAGGACGCCGAAGGTCCCTGCCGCCAGGTGGCGCAGCGCGAGCAGCTCCAGGCTGTAGGGGATCGCCGAGGACAGCAGGGCGATCCCGAGACCGGTGAGGATCGCGCGCGGCTGCCAGAGGTCGGCGCCCGCGGTGACCAGCCCCAGCGGCAGCGTGACCGCCGCACCCAGGGCGAGACAGATGGCGATGCCGTCGAGGCCCTCGAAGCGCGCCCCGGTGCGGGCGCTGAGCACGATGTAGGCCGCCCAGCACGCCCCGGCGAGGGCGGCGAGCAGCATCCCCGTCAGGTCGAGCTGCGCCCACGGCACGGTGAGGGCCTCCGAGATCAGGACGACGCCGGTGAGTGCCGCGAGCACCGCCAAGGCGTCGCGGGCCTGCCGCGAGAGGGCCGCCGCGAGCGCCAGCGGGCCGAGGAACTCGATGGTCACGGCGACGCCGATCGGCAGTCGGGCGAGGCTGGCGTAGAAGGCGAGGTTCATGCAGGTGAGGGCTGCAGAGAAGAGCCCGACGACCGCCCAGTCCGCTCGGCTGCGGCCGCGCACCCGGGGGCGGACGAGCGCCCAGAGCATCGCGGTGGACAGGGTCAGGCGCAGCGCCACCGAGCCGACGACGCCGACGAGGGGGAGCAGCGTGGCGGCCAGGGCGCCGCCGAACTGCACCGAGACCACCGCCAGCAGCACCAGCAGGACGGGGTGGGCCGTGCCGGGCCGCCCTGCCGAGGTCACCAACCCCGCTCGCGCCACTGCTGCAGAGACGGGCGCTCGGCGCCGAGCGTGGTGTTGTCGCCGTGACCGGGCAGGACGAGGGCGTCGTCGTCGAAGACGGCGAAGACCCGGCCCTCCAGGTCGTCCATGAGCGAGGTGAAGTCGCCGGGTCCGGACGTCTTCCCAGGGCCGCCCGGGAACAGGCTGTCACCGGTGAAGAGCAGGGTGGTGGTCCGGTCGGCGGCGGTGCTGAGCGCCAGCGCCACCGACCCAGGCGTGTGCCCACGCAGGTGGACGACGTCCATGATCAGGTGGCCCAGCCGCACGGTGTCACCGTCGTGCAGCGCCCGGTCCACCGGCACAGGCAGGCCCTCGGCGTCGTCCGCACCGGCCATGACGGTGGCCCCGGTCTGCGCCACGACCTCGGTCAGTGCCCGGTGGTGGTCCCAGTGCCGGTGGGTGGTCAGCACCGCCTCGAGCGACCGGCCCCGTCCCCGGTCGTCCTCGTCGAGCAGCCGGAGGACGCGGTCGGCGTCGTCCGCGGCGTCGACGAGCAGTCGTGCTCCGGTCGCGGTGCACGTGATGAGGTAGACGTTGTTGTCCATCTCGCTCACGCTGCACTTGCGCACCATCGTGGGACCGAGGTCGAGCGTCCAGCTCGGCCCTCCCGGGCTGACGTGTCCGCGCAGGTCGGTGGCTCTCACCCGGTGATCCTAGGTGACGGTCCGGGTCAGGCGGTCAGCGGGCGGTCGCTCGCCCGGATGGGCGACGGCAGCGTCGTGCTGCCGCTGAGGTAGCGGTCGACCGTCGCGGCGCAGGCACGCCCCTCGGCGATCGCCCACACGATGAGCGACTGTCCGCGACCGCAGTCCCCGGCCGCGAAGACCCCGTCCAGGGGCGTCGCGAAGGAGTCGTCCCGCTCGTAGGTGTTGCGCGACGTGCGGGCCAGCGCCTCGGCGGGGGCGGCCTCCTCGTCCGGGCCGACGAAGCCCATGGCGAGCAGCACGAGGTCGGCCGGGATCTCCCGCTCCGTGCCGTCCAGGGGCACGAAACGTCCGTCGACGAACTCGCCGTCCACGAGGACCAGGGCGCGCACCCGACCCTCGTCGTCGCCCAGGACCTCCAGGGTGGAGACACCGTAGTTCCGGTCGCCGCCCTCCTCGTGCGCCTCGGTCACCTTGTAGAGCATCGGGTAGGTGGGCCACGGCTGCGCCTCCGGCCGCTCCTGCGGAGGGGTCGGCATGATCTCCAGCTGCAGCACCGACTCCGCGCCGTGCCGGTGCGCCGTCCCGAGGCAGTCCGCACCGGTGTCCCCACCGCCGATGATGACGACGTGCTTGTCCGCGGCGTCGATGCCCCGCTCCCCGCCGAGGGCCTCCTTGTTGGCCGGGACGAGGAAGTCCATCGCGGGGTGAACGCCATCCAGGTCGGCGCCCGGCACCTGCAAGGTCCGTGGCACGGTCGAGCCGGTCGCGAGGACGACGGCGTCGAAGCGCTCCCGCAGCTGGTCGAGGGACTCGTCGTCCGGTCCGTCACCGCCGATGGTGACGCCGGTGACGAAGCGGATGCCCTCCCCGCGGAGCTGGACCAGGCGACGGTCGAGGACCGCCTTCTCCATCTTGAACTCCGGGATGCCGTAGCGCAGCAGCCCGCCGACGGCGTCGGCCCGCTCGTAGACGACGACCGTGTGCCCCGCGCGGCCCAGCTGCTGTGCCGCGGCGAGCCCGGCGGGGCCCGAGCCGACCACGGCGACGGTCCTGCCGCTGAGCCACTCCGGCTCCTGCGGTGTCACCCGGCCGTTGGAGAAGGCCCGGTCGATGATCGAGACCTCGATCTGCTTGATCGTCACCGGTGGCTGGTTGATCCCGAGGACGCACGCCGTCTCGCACGGCGCCGGGCACAACCGCCCGGTGAACTCGGGGAAGTTGTTGGTCGCGTGCAGCCGCTCGATGGCCTCGGCGAAGTTGGCGCGGCGGGTGTGGTCGTTCCACTCCGGGATGAGGTTGCCCAGCGGGCAGCCGGTGTGGCAGAACGGGATGCCGCAGTCCATGCAGCGGCTCGCCTGGCGCTGCAGGACGGAGGTCGCCTGCTCGCCGTGCACCTCCTCCCAGTCCATGATGCGCACCGGGACGGGCCGGGTCGGGCGGTTCTCCCGCTCCCGGTGGGTCAGGAAGCCTTTGGGGTCAGCCATGGGAGTCCTCCAGGATCATCTGCCAGGCGTGGGGGCCGTTGGGGTCGTCGCCGCGGTCCTCCGCCTCGCGGCGGATGCGCAGCACGCTGGCGTACTGGCGTGGGGTGATGGTCGTCAGGCGCAGGGCCCAGTCCGGGTCGTCGAGGAGCGCGCCGGCCACCGTGCTCCCGGTGAGCTCGGCGTGCTCCTCGATCAGCGCCCGGACCACGTCGAGGTGCTCGGTCTCGGCCAGCGGGGTGAGCAGCAGGTCGCCACCCGCCATGGCCAGCGGGTTCATCCGGCCCTCGTCGAGGTCGAGGACCACGGCCGTGCCGCCGGACATCCCCGCGCCGAGGTTGCGGCCGGTGCGGCCGAGCACGAGGGCCATCCCACCGGTCATGTACTCCAGCGCGTGGTCACCGACACCCTCCACGACCGCGGTCGCACCGGAGTTGCGGACGCAGAAGCGCTCGCCGACGAGTCCTCGGACATTGACCTGTCCCGCGGTGGCGCCGTAGCAGAGGACGTTGCCCGCGATCACCTGGTCGGTGGCGACGAAGGGAGAGTCCTCCGGCGGCCGCACCACGATCCGGCCTCCCGACAGACCCTTGCCGACGAAGTCGTTGGCGTCACCAACCAGGCGCAGCGTGATCCCGCGGGGGAGGAAGGCGCCGAACGACTGCCCGGCCGACCCGGTGAGAGTGAGGTCGATGGTGCCCTCGGGCAGGCCGTCCGGCCCTGCCGACAGGGTCACGTGATGACCCAGCAAGGTCCCCACCGTGCGGTTCACGTTGGTGATGGGGAAGCTACCGGTGACCGAAGAGCCGTGGGTGAGGGCGGGCTGGGCCAGCTCGATGAGCTGGTTGTCGAGGGCGGCGGCGAGACCGTGCTCTTGCTGCGTGGTGCAGTGCCGAGCCGCCCCGTCGGGGATCGGCGTGAGGTGCAGGACCGGCGCGAGGTCGAGACCGTCGGCCTTCCAGTGCGCCACCGCGCGGGAGGTGTCGAGCAGGTCGGCCCGGCCGATGACCTCGTCCAGGCTCCGGTAGCCGAGCTGTGCGAGCAGCTCCCGCACCTGCTGGGCGATGAACTCGAAGAAGGTCACCACGAACTCCGCCTTCCCGGTGTAGCGCTCGCGCAGCTCCGGGTTCTGGGTGGCGATGCCGACCGGGCAGGTGTCGAGGTGGCATACCCGCATCATGATGCAGCCGGACACGACCAGCGGGGCGGTCGCGAAGCCGAACTCCTCCGCGCCGAGCAGGGCCGCCACCAGGACGTCCCGACCCGTCTTGAGCTGCCCGTCGCACTGCACCACGATGCGGTCGCGCAGCCCGTTGAGCAGGAGCGTCTGCTGCGTCTCGGCCAGGCCCAGCTCCCAGGGCGTCCCGGCGTGCTTGAGCGAGGTGAGCGGGCTCGCACCGGTGCCCCCGTCGTGGCCGGAGATGAGCACCACGTCCGACTTGGCCTTGGAGACCCCCGCCGCGACGGTGCCTACGCCGATCTGGCTCACCAGCTTGACGTGGATCCGCGCCTTCGGGTTGGCGTTCTTGAGGTCGTGGATGAGCTGCTTGATGTCCTCGATCGAGTAGATGTCGTGGTGCGGTGGCGGTGAGATGAGGCCGACGCCCGGCGTGGAGTGCCGGGTGCTCGCCACCCAGGGGTAGACCTTGCCCGGGGGGAGCTGTCCGCCCTCACCGGGCTTGGCGCCCTGCGCCATCTTGATCTGGATGTCGTCGGCGTGCACGAGGTAGGGCGAGGTGACGCCGAACCGGCCGGAGGCGACCTGCTTGATCGCCGAACGCCGCTCCGGGTCGAGCAGCCGCTGGACGTCCTCCCCGCCCTCACCGGTGTTGGACTTGCCGCCCAGCCGGTTCATCGCGATCGCGAGCGTCTCGTGCGCCTCCTGCGAGATCGAGCCGTAGCTCATCGCCCCGGTGGCGAACCTGCGGACGATGTCGCTCACCGGCTCGACCTCGTCGATGTCGACCGGGTCCCGGTCGGGCTGCAGCCCGAAGAGACCGCGCAGGGTCATGAGCTCGGCCGCCTGCTCGTCGACGAGGTCGGTGTACTGCTTGAAGACGTCGTAGCGGCCCTGCCGGGTGGCGTGCTGGAGCCGGAAGACCGCCTCCGGGCTGAAGAGGTGGGGCGGACCCTCGCGACGCCACTGGTACTCACCACCGATGTCCAGGGCGCGGTGGTAGGGCGGGATGCCGGAGAGCGGGTAGGCGACCGCGTGCCGCCGGCGGACCTCCTCGGCGATGACGTCCAGCCCGACCCCGTCGATCTGGCTCGTGGTCCCGGTGAACCACCGCTCGACGACGTCGCGGGACAGGCCCACGGCCTCGAACGTCTGCGCCCCGCGGTAGGAGGCGATGGTGGAGATGCCCATCTTCGACATCACCTTGAGCACGCCCTTGCCGAGCGCCTTGATGAGGTGGCTGATGGCGACGTCGGGGTCGAGCCCGTCCAGCACCTGACCCGCGGAGCAGAGGTTCTCGACCGTCTCCATGGCGAGGTACGGGTTGACGGCGGCAGCCCCGTAGGCCACGAGCAGCGCCACGTGGTGGACCTCGCGGACGTCCCCGGCCTCGACCAGGAGCCCGACCCGGGTGCGGGTGTTGTTGCGCACGAGGTGGTGGTGGACCGCGCTGGTGAGCAGCAGGGAGGGGATGGGGGCGCGCTCGCGGTCGGCGTGGCGGTCGGAGAGCACCACGAAGAAGGCTCCGGCGGCGATGGCCTCGTCCACCTCGGCGCAGATCTCCTCGAGCCGCTGCTCCAGGGCCTGGGCGCCGCCGTCGACCCGGTAGAGGCCGCGGACGACCACGGCGGCGAACTCGGGGTGCTCACCCTCGACGTTGATGCGGCGCAGCTTGGCGAGCTGGTCGTTGTCGATCACGGGGAAGGGCAGGACGACCTGCTTGGCGTGCTCCGGGGTCTCCGAGAGCAGGTTGGGCTCGGGCCCGCTGGAGCTGCCCAGCGAGGTCACGATCTCCTCCCGGATCGCGTCGAGCGGCGGGTTGGTCACTTGCGCGAAGGCCTCGACGAAGTAGTCGAAGAGCAGCCGCGGACGGTCGGACAGCGCCGCGATCGGGGTGTCCGTGCCCATGGCGCCCAGCGGCTCGGCCCCGGCCTGGGCCATGGGGGCGAGGATGATCCGCAGCTCCTCCTCGGTGTAGCCGAAGATCTGCTGCCGGCGCGTCACGGACGCGTGCGTGTGCCTCACGTGAACCTGGGTCGGCAGCGAGTCCATGTGGACCAGCTCCTGGTCCAGCCACGCGCGGTAGGGCTGCGCCGCGGCGAGGTCCTTCTTGACCTGCGTGTCGTCCAGGATCTGGCCGGCCTCGAGGTCGACGAGGAACATCCGGCCGGGGGCGACCCGGCCCTTGCGCACGACCTTCTCCGGCGGGATGGGGAGCAGGCCCGACTCCGACCCCAGCACCACCAGGCCGTCGTCGGTGACCCAGTACCGGGAGGGCCGCAGGCCGTTGCGGTCCAGGACCGCACCCACCTGCGTGCCGTCGGTGAACACGAGGTTGGCCGGCCCGTCCCACGGCTCCATGAGCATCGAGTGGTACTCGTAGAAGGCGCGGACGTCGGGGTCCATCGTCTCGTCGTTCTCCCACGACTCCGGGATCATCATGAGCACGGCGTGGGGGAGGGACCGGCCGCCGAGGCTGAGCAGCTCCACCACCTCGTCGAAGGTCGCGGAGTCGCTGGCCTCCGGGGTGCAGATGGGCAGCGCGTCGGCGAGGTCGCCGGGGAACAGCTCGCTGGTGAGCTGGGACTGGCGGGCCCGCATCCAGTTGCGGTTGCCCTTCACCGTGTTGATCTCGCCGTTGTGCGCGATGACGCGGTAGGGGTGAGCCAGCGGCCAGGACGGGAAGGTGTTGGTGGAGAAGCGGGAGTGCACCACGGCGAGCGCGCTGGTGTAGCGCTCGTCGGTGAGGTCGGGAAAGTAGGCCGGCAGCTGGTCGGTCGTCAGCATGCCCTTGTAGGTGATGGTGCGGGTGGACAGCGACACCGGGTAGGCGACCGTGCGCCGTTCGATCCGCTTGCGGGCCAGCCAGACCCGACGCTCCAGCTCGAGCCCGGACTCGTCCGGGCTCTCCTGACCTGCCGCGACGGCGAGCTGGCGCATCACCGGCATGACGGACAGTGCCGTCGGGCCGATCATGCCGGCGTCCACCGGCACCTCCCGCCAGCCGAGCACGCTCAGCCCGGAGGCCCGGACGATCTCCTCGACCTGCGCCGCGACCTCGTCGGCCTGGCCGTCCCCGGGGAGGAAGACGATGCCGACGGCATAGCGGCCGCGCTCCGGGAGGTCGAACGGCAGCACCTCCCGGAGGAAGGCGTCCGGCACCTGCGTGAGGATGCCCGCGCCGTCACCGGTGTTCTCCTCGCTCCCGACCGCGCCGCGGTGGTCGAGGTTGTGCAGCGCGGTGAGGGCCTGGGCCACGATGTCGTGCCGGGCGGAGCCGTCCAGCCGGGCCACGAAGGCGACGCCGCAGCTGTCGTGCTCGTGGGCCCCGTCGTAGAGCCCTTCGGGGGCGGCGCCGGGCACGGGACGCAGGGCAGCGGCGGTCGGGACGATCGTCTCTGTCATGGGATCACCGGTTTCGGGACGGGGCCGTGCCGAGGGGAGGCAGCGACCTGAGGTGCGTGTGGACGGGACATCGCTGGCCCTGTGACAAAATCATGCAGGGTTCAGCATACCTATGCAGTTGCCCCCGCGGAAAAGCCGTGCGCGACCGGGTGTGTCAGTGGCGCGGCCTACAGTGGGGTCGTGCCATCTTCGCCTCCTACGTCCGCAGTGTCACGCGCCCGGCACGACCGTCTCGTGGTCCAGGGTGCACGCGAGCACAACCTCCGCGACGTCTCGGTCGACATCCCCCGGGACGCGCTCGTGGTCTTCACCGGCCTGTCCGGATCGGGCAAGTCCTCGTTGGCCTTCGACACCATCTTCGCCGAGGGTCAGCGGCGCTACGTGGAGTCGCTCTCGGCCTACGCCCGGATGTTCCTCGGCCAGATGGACAAACCGGACGTGGACTTCATCGAAGGGCTGTCACCGGCGGTGTCGATCGACCAGAAGTCGACCAACCGCAACCCGCGGTCCACCGTGGGCACCATCACGGAGGTCTACGACTACCTGCGGCTGCTGTATGCCCGGGTGGGGCGACCGCACTGCCCGGTGTGCGGCGAGCCGGTCGAGCGACAGACGCCGCAGCAGGTGGTCGACCGGCTGCTCCAGCTGCCGCCGGGTGTGCGCTACCAACTGCTGGCCCCGGTCGTCCGCGGCCGCAAGGGTGAGTTCGTCGACCTCTTCGCCGAGCTCCAGGCCAAGGGCTTCGCCCGCGCACGGGTGGACGGCGAGCTCGTCTCGCTCAGCGACCCTCCCACCCTGGAGAAGCAGAAGAAGCACAGCATCGAGGTCGTCGTGGACCGGCTCGTGAGCAAGGTGGGGGAGGGCGAGGACGGCTCGGACGCACCGACCGTGGACCGCGCCTACGCCCGGCGTCTCACCGACTCGGTGGAGACCGCCCTCTCGCTGGCGGGCGGGATCATGGTGGCCGAGTTCGTCGACGCGCCGGCCACCGCGGGGGAGGCCGCGGCGGGCGGTCGCGAGGCCCCGGTGGACGAGTCCGGTGAGCCGCTGCCGCGGGAGCGGCGCTTCTCCGAACGGATGGCGTGCCCCAACGACCACCCGCTGTCGATCGACGAGGTCGAGCCGCGCTCGTTCTCCTTCAACAGCCCGTTCGGCGCGTGCTCGGAGTGCACCGGCATCGGGGTCGAGCTCGAGGTGGACCCCGAGCTCGTGGTCCGCGAGGACCTCAGCATCCTGGGCGGCGCCTGGTGCCCTGGTCGACCGCCTCCGGGCTGAGCGACTACTTCCTGCGGGTGCTCGGCGGGCTGTCCGACGACCTCGGTTTCCGGCTGGACGTGCCGTGGAAGCAGCTGCCCGGACGCGCGCGCGACGCATCCTGGAGGGCTACAAGCACAAGGTGCACGTCCGCTACAAGAACCGCTTCGGCCGGGAGCGCAGCTACTCCACCGGCTTCGAGGGGGTCCTGCCCTACGTCAAGCGCAAGCACGCCGAGACCGAGTCCGAGAGCAGCCGTGAGCGCTACGAGGGCTTCATGCGCGAGGTCCCCTGCCCGGCCTGCAAGGGGGCCCGGCTCAAGCCAGAGATCCTGGCCGTCCTCGTCGGCGGCCGCAGCATCGCGGAGGTGTGCGCGCTGCCGATCGACCAGTGCGCCGAGTTTCTCGCCTCGGTGGACTACACCGAGCGCGAGGCCGCGATCGCCGGTCAGGTGAGCCGGGAGATCGACGCCCGGCTCGGCTTCCTGCTCGACGTCGGGCTCGACTACCTCTCCCTGGACCGCCCGGCGGGCACCCTCTCCGGGGGTGAGGCGCAGCGGATCCGCCTCGCGACCCAGATCGGCTCCGGGCTGGTCGGCGTGCTCTACGTCCTCGACGAGCCCAGCATCGGCCTGCACCAGCGGGACAACCGGCGTCTCATCGAGACCCTCACCCGGCTGCGGGACCTGGGCAACACGCTCATCGTCGTCGAGCACGACGAGGACACCATCGCCACCGCCGACTGGGTCGTCGACATCGGTCCCGGCGCCGGCGAGCACGGCGGGCACGTGGTGCACAGCGGCAGCGTGGCGGACCTGCTCAGCCACCGGACCTCGCTGACCGGGCAGTACCTCTCCGGGCGCAAGGCCATCGAGACGCCGTCTGAGCGTCGGCCGCAGGACGGCCGCGCGGTCACGGTCCGCGGCGCCCGCGAGCACAACCTGCAGCAGGTCGACGTGGCCTTCCCTCTCGGCAACCTCGTCGCGGTGACCGGGGTCAGCGGGTCCGGCAAGTCCACGCTGGTCAACGACATCCTCTACCGCGTCATGGCGAACCAGCTCAACGGCGCGCGGCACGTGCCCGGCCGGCACCGCAAGGTGGAGGGCCTGGACCAGCTGGACAAGGTCGTGCACGTCGACCAGAGCCCCATCGGTCGGACCCCGCGCAGCAACCCAGCGACCTACACCGGCCTGTTCGACCACATCCGCAGGCTCTTCGCCACCACCACGGAGGCGAAGGTGCGCGGCTACCAGCCGGGACGCTTCTCCTTCAACGTCAAGGGCGGCCGCTGCGAGGCCTGCTCGGGCGACGGCACGCTGAAGATCGAGATGAACTTCCTGCCCGACGTCTATGTCCCCTGCGAGGTCTGCCACGGCCGGCGCTACAACCGGGAGACGCTGGAGGTCCACTTCAAGGGGCGCACCATCGCCGACGTGCTCGACATGCCCATCGAGGAGGCGGCGGAGTTCTTCTCCGCGGTGCCGGTCATCGCCCGGCACCTGACCACCCTGGTCCAGGTCGGCCTGGGCTACGTGCGTCTGGGGCAGCCCGCCACGACGTTGTCGGGGGGTGAGGCGCAGCGCGTCAAGCTGGCGGCCGAGCTGCAGAAGCGTTCCACCGGCCGCACCATCTACGTCCTGGACGAGCCGACCACCGGGCTGCACTTCGAGGACATCCGGCGTCTGCTGGGGGTGCTCCAGGGGCTGGTGGACAAGGGCAACACGGTGCTGGTCATCGAGCACAACCTCGATGTCATCAAGTCCGCCGACTGGGTGCTCGACCTGGGCCCGGAGGGCGGCCGGGGCGGGGGCACGGTGGTGGCGGCGGGCACCCCCGAGCAGGTCGCCCAGGTGGAGGCGAGCCATACCGGCCGGTTCCTCGCGCCCGTGCTCGGGCTCGACCGGAGGTCCACCGCGTGAGACGACGACTCCCGAGAGCTGTCGTGACCCGTGGCTGACCCGCAGTCCTACCGTCCCCGACCCGGCGAGATCCCCACCGACCCCGGGGTGTACCGCTTCCGGGACCAGCACGACCGCGTGATCTACGTGGGCAAGGCGCGCTCGCTGCGGTCCCGGCTCACGTCCTACTTCCAGGACCTGTCCGCGCTGCACCCCCGGACCCGGCAGATGGTGACGACCGGTGCCCGCGTGGACTGGACCGTCGTGCGCAACGAGGTCGAGGCGCTCCAGCTCGAGTACTCCTGGATCAAGGAGTTCGACCCGCGCTTCAACGTCAAGTACCGCGACGACAAGTCCTACCCCTACCTCGCCGTCACCCTGGGCGAGGAGTTCCCCCGGGCCCAGGTCATGCGCGGCACCAAGCGACCCGGGACCCGCTACTTCGGCCCCTACACGCACGCCTGGGCCATCCGCGAGACGCTGGACACCCTGCTCCGCGTCTTCCCGGTCCGCACCTGCTCGGCCGGCGTCTTCCGGCGGGCCGGTCAGGTCGGCCGCCCGTGCCTGCTCGGCTATATCGACAAGTGCTCGGCGCCGTGCGTCGGCCGGGTCGACGCCGAGGAGCACCGGCAGATCGCCGAGGACTTCAGCGCCTTCATGGCCGGTGACAGCGCTCGCTTCGTCAAGGACCTGGAGGAGCGGATGCGCCGGGCCTCGGCCGAGCTGGACTTCGAGACCGCCGCCCGGCTGCGGGACGACGTCGGGGCCCTGCGCCGGGCGCTCGAGCGGTCCGCGGTCGTGCTGCCGGACGCCACCGATGCAGACGTGTATGCCCTCGCCGACGACGAGCTGGAGGTCGCGGTGCAGGTCTTCCATGTGCGGGGTGGCCGGATCCGCGGGCAGCGTGGCTGGGTCAGCGAGAAGGGGGCCGAGGACCTCCCGGACATCGTCGAGCACCTGCTGCAGCAGGTCTACGGCGGCGAGCGCGGCGACGAGGTGCCCCGCGAGGTCCTCGTGCCCGTGCTGCCGTCGGGCGTCGAGGACGTCGCCGCCTGGCTCGGCGGGCTGCGGGGCGCACGCGTCTCCGTCCGGGTGCCGCGCCGCGGCGACAAGCGCACCCTCATGGAGACCGTGGGGCGCAACGCCCAGCAGGCGCTGGCCCGGCACAAGGTGGCCCGGTCCGGTGACCTGACGCTGCGCTCGCAGGCACTGCAGGAGCTGCAGGAGGTCCTCGAGCTGGACGACGCCCCGCTGCGGATCGAGTCCTTCGACATCAGCCACGTCCAGGGCAGCGACGTCGTCGGGTCGATGGTCGTCTTCGAGGACGGCCTGCCGCGCAAGGGCGAGTACCGCCGTTTCATCGTGCGCGAGGGCACCGGGGACGACACGGCGGCGATGCACGAGGTGCTGACCCGACGCTTCCGGCACCTGTCGCAGGCGCCGCCCCCCGGCGCCGACGACGACGGCCGCCCCGCCAAGTTCGCCTACCCTCCCAACCTCGTGGTCGTCGACGGTGGTCTGCCCCAGGTCCGGGCCGCGCAGGAGGCGCTGAGCGCGGTCGGTGTCACGGACGTCAACGTCGTGGGGCTCGCCAAGCGGCTCGAGGAGGTCTGGAGCGCTGATCAGGAGTTCCCGGTGGTCCTGCCCCGGACGAGCGAGGCCCTCTACCTGCTGCAACGGGTGCGGGACGAGGCGCACCGCTTCGCCAACACCTTCCACCGGCAACGCCGCTCCCGCAGCATGACCAGCAGCGCGCTCGACGGCATACCCGGGCTCGGCCCCGCCCGGCAACAGGCGCTGCTGCGTCACCTCGGCTCGGTGAAGGCGGTCCGCGCGGCCAGCGTCGAGCAGCTGCAGGAGGTCCCCGGGGTCGGTCCGTCCCTGGCGGCGGTGGTCCACGAGCGGCTCGCGGGCGAGAGCGTCGCCCCGGCCGTTAACCTGAGCACCGGAGAGGTCCTGGAATGAGCCCCGGACGGCCTGACGGGACGGAGCGGGAGATGACGACGGACGGGAGGACGGACGTGACCGCACGGCGCATCGACCTGGGGGAGCAGCCACCGGTCCCGCCCGGAGCGGTCGGGCGCTCGGACGTCGTCATCCTCACCGGGATGTCGGGTGCGGGTCGGACGACGGCCGGTGACGTGCTGGAGGACCGCGGCTGGTACGTCGTGGACAACCTGCCGCCGGCGATGATCGTGCGATTGATGGACCTCACCGCCGACGACCCGCAGCGGCAGCGCGTCGCCGTCGTCGCGGACGTGCGCAGCCGGGACTTCACCAACGAGCTCGCCGGGGCGATGCAGACGCTCGGCGAGCGCGGCTGGCGCCCCCGGGTGGTCTTCGTGGACTCCTCCGACGAGACCCTGGTGCGGCGCTTCGAGGCCGTCCGTCGCCCGCACCCGCTGCAGGGGGAGGGGCTGCTCCTCGACGGCATCCGCCGGGAGCGGCGCATGCTCGGCGACATCCGGTCGGACGCGGACCTCGTCCTCGACACCTCCAACTACAACGTGCACGAGCTGGCGGCCAAGATCGACGCGCTGCTCGGCGGGGACGCCGACGTGCGGCTGCGGCTGGCGATCATGGCCTTCGGCTTCAAGTACGGCATCCCCCTGGACGCCGACGTCGTCCTCGACCTGCGGTTCTTGCCCAACCCGTACTGGAACCCCGAGCTGCGCCCGCACACGGGCAGGGACGCCCCGGTGCGCGACTTCGTCCTCGGGCAGGACCTGGCGCAGGAGTACATCCGGCACGCGGAGCACCTGCTACGCACCGCCGTGCAGGGCTATCTCGCCGAGGGACGCCGCTACGTCACGGTGGCCGTGGGCTGCACCGGCGGCAAGCACCGTTCGGTGGCGACCGCGGAGGAGCTGACCCGTCGGCTGGCCGACCTGCAGGAGCAGGACGTGCAGATCTCGACCTTCCACCGTGACCTGGGGCGTGAGTGAGCGGCCGCCGGGTGGTGGCGCTGGGCGGCGGGCACGGGCTGGCCGCCTCGTTGCAGGCGCTGCGTCACCTGACCGAGGCGATCACCGCGGTCGTCACGGTCGCCGACGACGGGGGCTCCAGCGGCAGGCTGCGTCAGGAGTTCGACATCCTGCCGCCGGGTGACCTGCGCATGGCCCTGGCCGCTCTCTGCGAGGACACCGCGTGGGGTCACCAGTGGTCGGCCGTGCTGCAGCACCGCTTCCGCGGCGAGGGGGAGCTGTCCGGTCACGCCCTGGGCAACCTGCTCATCATGGCGCTGTGGGACCTCCGGCCCCAGGAGCAGGTGCGGGGTCTCGACCTCGTGGGGCGGCTGCTCAACACCCGCGGGCGGGTCCTGCCGATGGCGCTGGAGCCGCTGGAGATCGAGGCGGAGATGCAGGACGCGGGACCGACCGGCGAGGGCGGCATCAGCACCGTTCGCGGCCAGTCCACGGTGGCGCGGCACCCCGGCACGGTCCGGTCCATCCGGCTCATCCCGGAGGCGCCACGCGCCTGCCCCGAGGCGCTGGAGTCGATCAAGCTGGCCGACCTCGTCGTCCTCGGGCCGGGCTCCTGGTTCACCTCCGTCATGCCGCACCTGCTCGTCCCCGAGCTGCGGCAGGCGCTGTGCGAGACCCCCGCGCGCCGGATCCTCACGCTCAACGTCAGCCTCAGCGACGACGAGGCCAGCGGCTACACCCTCGCGGAGCACGTCGCGGCGGTCTCGGCGCACGCGCCGGACCTGAGCTTCGACCACGTCATCGCCGACCCGCAGGTCGCCCGCACCGAGGCCGAGCGAGCAGCGCTGGAGGCCGCGGTGGAGGGCCTGGGCGCGAGCCTGGTCCTCACGACGGTCGGCAAGCCGAACCGCCCGGGCGTGCACGACACCCTGCGCCTCGCGGCGGCCTACCGGGACGTCATGGCGGAGCAGGGGCTGTGAGCGCCGCACCGCTACCAGAAGGTAGCCTTCCGGGGTCCTCGGGGGATTGGACCCCGGGGAGCACCACTGCCCGACCCAGGAGGATGACTGCCGTGGCGATGACCGCGAAGGTCAAGGACGAGCTCAGCAGACTCCCCGTCAGCAGGACCTGCTGCCGCAAGGCGGAGGTCTCGACCATGCTCCGCTTCGCCGGTGGACTGCACATCGTCGGTGGTCGCATCGTCATCGAGGCGGAGCTGGACACCGCGCAGAGCGCCCGTCGGTTGCGCACCTTCATGGCCGAGGTCTACGGCTCCAGCAGCGAGCTGATGGTCATGAGCCCCGGGGGCCTGCGCAAGCAGACGCGCTACGTCGTCCGCGCGACCTCCGACGGCGAGTCCCTCGCCCGCCAGACCGGTCTCATCGACCACCGCGGCCGGCCCGTCCGCGGGCTGCCGCCACGCGTGGTGGGCGCCGCGGTCTGCGACTCGGAGGCCGCGTGGCGCGGAGCCTTCATCGCGCACGGGTCGATCACCGAGCCCGGACGGTCCTCGGCGCTCGAGGTGACCTGCCCGGGGCCGGAGGCGGCCCTGGCGCTGGTCGGCGCCGCCCGTCGGCTCGGCATCCAGGCCAAGGCCCGTGAGGTGCGCGGCGTGGACCGCGTGGTGATCCGGGACGGCGACGCCATCGGGGCGATGCTGACCCGGCTGGGGGCCCACGACGCCGTCCTGGCCTGGGAGGAGCGGCGGATGCGGCGCGAGGTGCGGGCCACGGCCAACCGGCTGGCCAACTTCGACGACGCCAACCTGCGCCGCTCGGCGCGGGCCGCCGTGGCCGCCGGCGCGCGGGTGGAGCGGGCGATGGAGATCCTCGGCGACGACGTCCCCGAGCACCTCCGGGTCGCCGGCACCCTGCGGCTGGAGCACAAGCAGGCCAGCCTCGAGGAGCTCGGACAGCTGGCGGACCCGCCGATGACCAAGGACGCCGTCGCAGGGCGGATCCGCCGGCTGCTGGCGATGGCCGACAAGCGCGCCGAGGAGCTCGGGATCGAGGGGACCGAGGCCAACATCACCCCGGACATGCTCGAGGACTGACGCTACGTCATACCGATGTGGTGCGGGCCTGCTCTGCCCGCTAGGTTGGGGGTAGGACGACGGCGTCTGACACGTGCGGCGCGCACCCGGCGGGCCGCAAACCACCAGCATCGAGGAAGGGTTTCCATGACCGTTCGCGTAGGAATCAACGGCTTCGGACGCATCGGCCGCAACTTCATGCGGGCCGTGCTGGCCTCCGGGGCGGACGTCGAGATCGTCGGCGTCAACGACCTGACCGACAACGCGACCCTGGCCCACCTGCTCAAGTACGACTCCATCCTGGGCCGCCTGGACGGCGAGGTGACCAGCTCCGAGGACGAGATCAGCATCGACGGCAAGGCGTTCAAGGCCTTCGCGGAGAAGGACCCGGGCGCCCTGCCCTGGGGCGACCTGGGCGCCGACGTCGTGGTCGAGTCCACCGGCATCTTCACCGACGCCACCACGGCCAAGGCGCACCTGGACGCCGGCGCCAAGAAGGTCATCATCTCCGCGCCCGCCAAGAACGAGGACCTCACCGTCGTAATGGGCGTCAATGAGAAGGACTACGACCCCGCGAGCCACGACATCATCTCCAACGCCTCCTGCACCACGAACTGCCTCGCGCCGATGGCCAAGGTGCTCAACGACGAGTTCGGCATCGTCAAGGGCCTGATGACCACTATCCACGCTTACACCGCGGACCAGAACCTGCAGGACGGGCCGCACAAGGACCTGCGCCGCGCCCGGGCCGCCGCGCTCAACATCGTCCCGACCAAGACCGGTGCTGCCCAGGCCGTCGCTCTCGTCCTGCCCGAGCTCAAGGGCAAGTTCGACGGGTATGCCCTGCGCGTCCCGGTCCCGACCGGCTCGGCCACCGACCTCACCTTCCAGGCCTCCCGCGAGGTCACGGTCGAGGAGGTCAACGCCGCGCTGAAGAAGGCGGCCGACGGCGAGCTCAAGGGCATCCTCACCTACACCGAGGACCCGATCGTCTCCAAGGACATCGAGACCGATCCCGCGTCCTGCATCTTCGACTCCGGCCTGACCAAGGTCATCGGGGACCAGGTCAAGGTCGTCGGGTGGTACGACAACGAGTGGGGCTACTCCAACCGCCTCGTGGATCTCGTTGCGCTGGTGGGCAGCTCGCTCTGATGCGCACGATCGATCAGCTCAGCGACGACCTCGGCGGGCTGGCGGGTCGCACCGTGCTGGTGCGCAGCGACCTCAACGTGCCGCTCGACGGTCAGGAGATCACCGACGACGGGCGGGTGCGCGCCTCGGTGCCCACGATCGAGCGGCTGGCCCGCGAGGGCGCCCGGGTCGTGGTCTGCGCCCACCTCGGCCGCCCCAAGGGCGCGCCCGAGGCGAAGTACTCCCTGGCCCCGGTGGCGACCCGCCTCGACGAGCTCCTCGACGACGACATCACCGTGTCCTTCGTCGAGGAGACGGTCGGGGACCGCGCCACCGCCGCAGTGGAGGCCCTGGGGGACGGCGACGTCCTGGTCCTGGAGAACCTCCGGTTCAACCCCGGTGAGACCGCCAAGACGGACGAGGAACGGGCCGACTTCGCCCAGGCGCTGGCCGGCCTGGCCGACGGCTTCGTGTCGGACGGCTTCGGCGTGGTCCACCGGGCCCAGGCCTCGGTCTACGACGTGCCGCGGCTGCTGCCACACGCCGCCGGCGGGCTCGTCGTCTCCGAGGTCGAGGTCATGCGCACCCTCCGTGAGGACCCGCGCCGCCCGTATGCCGTGATCCTCGGCGGCGCCAAGGTCAGCGACAAGCTCGGCGTCATCGAGTCGCTCATCGCGGTCGCCGACCGGCTGCTCATCGGTGGCGGCATGGTCTTCACCTTCCTCAAGGCCCAGGGGCACGAGGTCGGGACCAGCCTGCTGGAGGAGGACCAGGTCGAGACGGTCAAGGGCTACCTGGAGACCGCGGCCGAGCGGGGCGTCGAGATCGTCCTGCCGACCGACGTGGTCGTCGCCGACAGCTTCTCGGCCGACGCCGCCCACGAGGTGGTGCCGGCGGACGCGATGCCGGCCGACCGGATGGGGCTGGACATCGGCCCGGACTCCGAGGAGCTCTTCGTGGGCCGGCTGGCCGACGCGCAGACCATCTTCTGGAACGGCCCGATGGGCGCTTTCGAGATGGCGCCCTTCGCCTCGGGCACGAAGGCGGTGGCGCAGGCCCTGGTCGACCGGACCTCCGCCGGTGCCCTGACGGTGGTCGGCGGAGGGGACTCCGCCGCCGCCGTCCGGGACTTCGGGCACACCGAGGACGACTTCGGACACATCTCCACCGGCGGTGGGGCGAGCCTGGAGTACCTCGAGGGCAAGGACCTTCCCGGACTGTCGGTGCTGGAGGACTGAGATGAGCGCACGCACCCCGCTGATGGCGGGCAACTGGAAGATGAACCTGGACCACCTCCAGGCCACCCACCACGTGCAGAAGCTGGACTGGACCCTGCGCGACGGCCGGCACGACCACGCCGCCGTCGAGGTCGTGGTGCTCCCGCCGTTCACCGACCTGCGCTCGGTGCAGACCCTGGTGCAGGGGGACCAGCTCGCGCTGGGCTACGGCGGCCAGGACCTGAGCCCGCACGACGAGGGCGCGTACACCGGGGACATCTCCGGCGCCTTCCTGGCCAAGCTGGGCTGCACCTACGTCGTCGTGGGGCACAGCGAGCGGCGCGAGGGCCACGCCGAGTCCGACGAGCTCGTCGGGTCCAAGGTGCGGGCCGCCCTGCGCCACGGTCTGACGCCGATCCTGTGCGTCGGCGAGGCGCTGGAGGTGCGGCAGGCCGGCACCCATGTCGAGCACGTGGTGGGTCAGCTGCGGGCCGCCCTCGCCGACCTCGACGCCGAGCAGGTCTCCCGCACGGTCGTGGCCTACGAGCCGGTGTGGGCCATCGGCACCGGTGAGGTGGCCACCCCGGACGACGCGCAGGAGGTCTGCGCGGCGGTCCGGGAGACCGTGGCCGAGCTGGTCGGCCGGTCGGTGGCCGACGGTGTGCGGGTGCTCTACGGCGGATCGGTCAAGCCGGGCAACGTCGCCGAGATCATGGCGCGCCCCGACATCGACGGCGCCCTCGTGGGCGGTGCGTCGCTGTCGGTGGACGACTTCGCGTCCATCTGCCGCTACCAGCAGCACGCCGGCGCGGGCGGCTGAGCGGCATCCGAGTGTCGGCGGGGCACCGCTGCGTCAGTTAGGCTGTCTGGTGCTCCGCGAGCCGTCTCGCGGAGCACCAGACCCCCGACCGTTCGACGACAAGGTGTGCCCACGTGGAGTTCGTCCGCTGGTTCCTGGACGCCCTGCTGGTGATCACCAGCTGCTTCCTGGTGCTGCTCATCCTCATGCACAAGGGCCGCGGTGGTGGCATGTCCGACATGTTCGGCGGAGGCATGAGCAGCAGCCTGGGCGGGAGCTCGGTCGCCGAGCGCAACCTGAACCGCATCACCGTGGCGATGGCCCTGGTGTGGGTGTCGGTCATCGTCGGCCTCGGCGTGCTCGTCCGGTTCAGCTGAGCTCCCCCCTGTGGGAGAGGAGGGTCGCGCGTCGGGGGTAGGGTGGTGCTCGTCCACACCCGGTCGGCTCTGAAGGACGAGGCAGCCATGGTCAACACGAACGCCATCCGCGGCTCGCGCGTGGGGTCCGGCCCCATGGGGGAGAGCGAGCGCGGGGACGCGGCGCCACGGGTCACTGTCAGCTTCTGGTGCGCCAACGGCCACGAGACCCGGCCGAGCTTCGCGCAGGACGGGGAGGTGGAGGTGCCGGACCTGTGGGACTGCCCCCGGTGCGGGCTCCCTGCCGGCCAGGACCGAGCCACCCCGCCCGAGGCGCCACGGATCGAGCCCTACAAGACCCACATGGCCTATGTGAAGGAGCGCCGCAGCGACTCCGACGGCGCGGCGCTGCTCGACGAGGCCCTCACCCGCATGCGGGAGCGCGGGGTGGGCGGCGGCCGCTGAGCCGCCACCGACCCACACCTCGGCCTCAGCCCGAGCCGGTCTCCTCGGTCTCGGCCAGCCCCTCCTGGACGGCCTCCTCCACGGCGGTTGAGTCCGCGCCGTCCGCCGGCTCCTCAGCCTTCTGCAGCGACCGGCTGCCCAGCCGCGCCGACCCGCTGCGGTCGACCCGCGCAGGACCAGCGGGGGAGTCGCCCGCCCGGGCAGCCGCCGAGCGGGTCCCGCCCCGCCGGACCCGCGGCAGACCGTCGCACAGGGAACGGGCATACACCTCGTCGGCGTCCAGCGCCGCAGCTCGGCCGTGAGCGCTCCCGGCACGCTGGGCGTGTGCAGGGCCACGAGGCGTGGCTGGCTCCCGACCATCGACAAGGTGGCCGTGTCTCCCGAGTCGTCCAGCCGCACGAGGTCCACCGGCCCGGCGGTGCGCTCCAGCCGCACGCTCTGCACGCCCGACCCAACGGGGGTGCGAACCCGTTCGACCGGGCAGCGCAGCGACGACGCGAGCCACCCGGCCAGCAGGTCACAGCTCGGGCAGTCGGGCTCGCCCGCCACCACGGCGCGCTGCACCGGCTCGAACGGCTCGCTCTCCAGGGAGGCCGCGAGCAGGGCCCGCCACCGGGTGATCCTCGTCCAGGTGAGGTCGGTGTCACCGGGTCGGTAGTGCTTGGTCCGGCGCCGCAGCTGGGTGCCGGTGGCCGACCCGGCAGCCGCCGCGTCGGTGATGCGGCGGTGCGCCATCTGCCCCAGCGGGTCGCCGGCCACGTCGGCCGGGGCCTCCCCGGGCCACCACGCCACGACGGGGGAGTCGGGGAGCAGCAGCGGTGTGACCACCGAGCTGCCGTGGCGGGTCAGGTCGCCGTAGAGACGGAGCACCACGATCTCGGAGGCACCGGCGTCCCCGCCGACCCGGATCTGGGCGTCCAGCCGCCCGCGGCCGCGCGCGTTGGCGCTCACGACCACGAGGATGCGGGCCGGGTGCTGCCGGGTGGCCTCGCTCGCGACGTCAACGGCCTCCTCCGCGAGCTCCTCGTCGACGACGACCAGCAGGGTCAGCACCCGGCCCATCGCCATGGCCCCGACCTGGTTGCGCAGCCGGACGAGGTTCTTGGCGACGTCCGCCGCGCTGGAGCTGGGCAGGTCCAGGATCATGGGAGCCTCCACTCGCGGCCGTCGCGGCGCATCATCTCGTCCGAACCTGCCGGGCCCCAGGTCCCGGCGGGATAGTCTTCTGGTGCCTCGTCCCTCGCGGCCCAGTGGTCGATGACGGGGTCGAGGATGCGCCAGGACTGCTCGACCTCCTCGTGCCGGGGGAAGAGCGGCGGCTCACCCAGGAGCACGTCGAGGATGAGCCGCTCGTAGGCCTCCGGGCTGGACTCGGTGAACGAGGAGCCGTAGCCGAAGTCCATCGACACGTCGCGGACCTCCATCTGGCTGCCCGGCACCTTGGAACCGAAGCGCATCGTCATCCCCTCGTCCGGCTGGACCCGGATGACGATGGCGTTGGCGCCCAGCTCCTCGGTGGCGGTGGAGCTGAAGGGAAGGTGCGGCGCCCGCCGGAAGACGACCGCGATCTCGGTCACCCGCTTGCCGAGCCGCTTGCCGGTGCGCAGGTAGAACGGCACCCCCGCCCAGCGGCGGGTGCGCACGTCCACCTTGAGAGCGGCATACGTCTCGGTGTGGTGCGCGGCGTCGACACCGTCCTCGTCGAGGTAGCCGCCCACCTTCTCGGTGCCCTGCCAGCCCGCGGCATACCGCCCCCGCGCGGTCGCGGCGTCCAGGTCCTCGGGCAGGCTGACGGCCGCCAGCACCTTCTCCTTCTCCGCCCGCACCGCATCCGCGGTGAAGGCGACCGGCTCCTCCATCGCGGTGAGCGCGAGCAGCTGGAGCAGGTGGTTCTGGATGACGTCCCGGGCGGCCCCGACCTCGTCGTAGTAGCCGGCGCGACCGCCGATGCCGATGTCCTCGGCCATGGTGATCTGCACGTGGTCCACGTAGTTGGCGTTCCACACCGGCTCGAAGAGCTGATTGGCGAAGCGCAGCGCCAGGATGTTCTGGACGGTCTCCTTGCCGAGGTAGTGGTCGATGCGGAAGACCGAGTCCGGCGGGAAGACCCCCTCGACGATCTCGTTGAGCTCCTGGGCGCTGCTCAGGTCGTGCCCGAACGGCTTCTCGATGACGACGCGGCGCCAGGTGCCCGGTAGGGGGTCGGACAGCCCAGACTCCTGCAGCCGGGTGCAGACGTCGGCGAACCACGACGGGGGGATCGACAGGTAGAAGGCGTGGTTGCCCCCGGTGCCACGCTCCTCGTCCAGCTCGCGGACCGTCCGGGCCAGGAGCTCGAAGGCGTCCGGGTCGTCGAAGGCGCCCGGGACGAAACGGAAGCCCTCGGCCAGCGAGCGCCAGACCTCCTCGCGGAACTCGGTGCGCGCGTGCTGGCGCACCGAGTCGTAGACGACCTTCGCGAAGTCCTGGTCGGCCCATTCGCGACGCGCGAACCCGACCAGCGAGAACCCGGGCGGCAGCAACCCCCGGCTCGCGAGGTCGTAGATGGCCGGCATGAGCTTCTTGCGGGCCAGGTCGCCGGTGACGCCGAACATGACCATGCTGCACGGCCCGGCGATGCGTGGCAGGCGCTTGTCGTCCGGGTCGCGCAGCGGGTTGGAGTCGGCGGTGACGGGTGCGGGCGCGGCGCCGCTCACAACGCCTCGCGCAGCTGGGTCAGCCCCGCCGCCTGGTCGGTCAGGTGCAGGCGCAGCACGGGCCGGTCGTGGTCCGCGAGCACCGCGGCGTCCCCGGCGGCCTGGGCAGCGATGAACTCCCCGAAGGTGAAGTCCTTGCCGGGCACGTCGAGGTCCTGCCGCGGGGCACCGGTCACCTGCAGGTAGACACCCTGGGCAGGCCCACCCTTGTGGTACTGACCGGTCGAGTGCAGGAAGCGCGGGCCCCAGCCGAAGGTCACCGGCCGTCCGGTGCGCTCGACGAGGCCGGCCTGGATCTCGGCGAGGTCCGCGTGCTCCTGCCGGTCCAGGTAGACCATCACGGCGAGATAGCCCCGGGACGGGGCGAGCTGGTCCAGCAGCGCCGACACCGCGCCGGTCAGGCTGTCGGTGCCCTCCGGCAGCCACCCGCCACCGCCGGTGCGGACCTCGACCGCTCCGTCGGTGAGCGCCGGGGCGCCGGCGGCGTCCGCGCCGCCCTCCATGATCTCGCGCGCCGCCTGCTTGGCGCTCTCGACGTCCGGCTGGTCGAAGGGGTTGATCCCGAGCAGGCGGCCCGCGACGGCCGTCGCGACCTCCCACAGCAACAGCTGGGCGCCCAGCGAGCCGGAGACCTCCACGACCGAGTCCGCCTCCGCGCCGGCCGAGGAGGTCCCGCCCTCGTCGTCGTCCGGGGCGAGGACCACGACCGTGCAGTCCGAGGTGTCCTGGATGCCGTGGGTAGGAGAGTTGCCCTCGGGGGCCACGACCGGGAGCACGCCGGTGCCCTGCTTGCCGGTGGACTCGGCGATGAGCTGCTCGGCCCAGTCAGCCAGCCCCACGATTCCGGACCCGGCGTCGGTGAACAGCAGCTTGTCGCGCAGCGGCTCGGTGCCCGCGAGGGCGGCGCCCAGGCGCAGCCCCGGGTTGGCCTCGTCGTCCTCGGCGAGGAGGTCGGCGACCTCCTCTGCCTCGTCGAGCAGCGCCCCCACGTCCACGCCGGCCAGGCCGGAGGGGACGAGCCCGAAGGCGGTCAGCGCGGAGTAGCGCCCGCCGACCTCGGGGTCGGCGTTGACGACGCGGTAGCCGTCGGCCCGCGCCTGCTCGTCCAGCGGGCTGCCGGGGTCGGTGACGATGACGATGCGCTCGGTGGGCTCGATGCCCGCCTCGGTGAAGGCGTGCACGAAGGCGCGCCGCTGGCTGTCGGTCTCGAGGGTCGAGCCGGACTTGGAGGAGACGACGACGGCCGTGCCCGCGAGGTCCTCCTCGAGGGCGGCACGCACCATGTCGGGGTCCGAGCTGTCCAGCACGACCAGCGGCACGCCCGCGGTGCCGGTGATGACCTCCGGCGCCAAGGAGGACCCGCCCATGCCGCACAGGACGATGCGGTGGACACCGCGCTCACGCAGCTCCTCGGCGAGCGCCTCGATCTCGCCCACGAGCGGACGCGAGGAGCGGGGCAGCCCGACCCAGGAGAGACGGATGGCGGCCTCCGACTCGGCGTCCGGGCCCCAGAGGGTGGCATCCTGCGCGAAGAGTCGCGAGGCGACCTGGTCGGAGACCAGGGCCGGCAGGTGGTGCTCGACGGCGTCGGCCGCGGCGCCGAGGGCCTGGACGGCGACGGCGCTCACCGGGAGCCCTCCGCCTTGTCCAGCTCGTCCTGGACCGTGCCGAGCAGCTCGGACCAGGACTTCTCGAACTTCTCGACACCCTCCTTCTCGAGCTGCTCGACGACCTCGGCGTAGGACACACCGACCCGCTCGAGGTCGTCCAGCACCTGCTGTGCCTCCGCGTAGCTCCCGGTGACCGTGTCGCCCCGGAGCTCGGCGTGGTCGACCGTGGCCTCGAGGGTCGTGCCGGGCATGGTGTTGACGGTGTGCGGGGCGACGAGCCCGGTGACGTACATGGTGTCCTCGTAGTCGGGGTTCTTCACCCCGGTGGAGGCCCACAGCGGCCGCTGCAGCGTGGCGCCGTCGTCGGCGAGGTTCTGCCACCTCGGGGTCGCGAAGACCTCCTCGAAGGCCTGGTAGGCCAGCCGGGCGTTGGCCAGGCCGGCCTTGCCGCGCAGCGCGAGCGCCTCATCGGTGCCGATCTGCTCCAGCCGAGAGTCGATCTCGGAGTCGACCCGGGAGACGAAGAAGCTGGCCACCGAGTGGATGGTGGACAGGTCCCTGCCCCGCTCCCGGGCCTGCTCGAGCCCGGTGAGGTAGGCGTTCATCACCCCCCGGTAGCGGTCGAGGGAGAAGATGAGGGTGACGTTGACGCTGATGCCGCTGGCCAGCGTCTGCGTGATCGCCGGCAGACCCTCGACGGTGGCGGGGATCTTGATGAACAGGTTCGGCCGGTCGATGGTCTCCCAGAGCTGCTGGGCGATCTGCACGGTCCGCTCGGTGTCCTTGGCGGCACCGGGGTCCACCTCGATGGACACCCGGCCGTCGACGCCGTCGGTGCGGTCGTAGACAGGGCGCAGCACGTCGCAGGCGTCGCGCACGTCGTCGGTGGTCAGGGCGAAGACGGCGGCATCGACGTCGGCGCCGTCGGCGGCGAGCTCGCGCACCTGCTCGGAGTAGGCGTCGCCCTCGGCCAGCGCGGACGCGAAGATCGTGGGGTTGGTGGTGATCCCCAGGACGCCGCGGTCCACGTAGGACTGCAGCTCCCCGGAGGAGATCATCGGCCGGTTCAGGTCGTCCAGCCAGACCGAGACCCCGGCGTCGGCCAGGTCGTGGAGGGTGGTGCGGGCGGTGTCAGTCATCTCGCTCCTCAGGTGGTGGTGGGGGAAGCCGTCGCGTGGTGCCGCTCAGGCGCCGATGGTCTCCGAGCCGCCCTCGTCCGGGACCTCGGCCCCGCCGGGGACCGGCTCGCGGGTGGTGTCGGTGATGGAGTCGCGGGCGGCGGCGACGACCGCGTCGGCGGTGATCCCGAACTCGTCGAAGAGCCGCTGGTAGTCCGCGGAGGCGCCGTAGTGCTCCAGGCTGATGAGCCGCCCGGCGTCGCCGACGACCTCGCGCCAGCCCTGGCCGACGGCGGCCTCGACGCTGACCCGGGCCCGCACGCGCGGCGGGAGCACCTGCTCGCGGTAGGCCCGGTCCTGCTGGGCGAACCACTCGCGGCACGGCATGGACACGACCCGGGTGGCGACCCCGTCGGCCTCGAGCCGCTCGCGCGCCTGGACGGCGAGCTGCACCTCGGACCCGGTGGCCACGAGGATGACCTCCGGCTCGCCCTCGCCCGCCTCCTGAAGCACGTAGGCGCCCCGCGCGGTCCCCTCGGCCGACTCCATGACGTCCCGGTCGAAGACCGGCAGGTTCTGCCGGCTCAGCACCAGCGCGGCGGGGTGGTCCTGGATGTCGAGGACGGTGCGCCAGGCGACGGCCGTCTCGTTGGCATCCGCCGGGCGGACGACGTCCAGACCGGGGATGGCCCGCAGGGCGGCCAGGTGCTCGACGGGCTGGTGGGTCGGTCCGTCCTCGCCGAGCCCGATGCTGTCGTGGGTCCACACATAGACCGGGTTGACCTGCTGGATGGCGGCCAGCCGCAGAGACGGGCGCATGTAGTCGGAGAAGGTGAGGAAGGTGCCGCCGTAGGGGCGGGTGAGCCCCTCGAGGCAGATGCCGTTGAGCATCATCCCCATGGCGTTCTCCCGGATGCCGAAGTGCAGCGTCCGGCCGTACTCGTCGCCCGGGAACATCTCGGTGGCCTTGCCGCTGGGCACGAACGACGGCACGCCCGACATGGTGGTGTTGTTGGACCCGGCCAGATCGGCCGAGCCTCCCCACAGCTCGGGCATCACGTCGGCGAGGGCGCTGAGCACCTCCCCGGACGCCTTGCGGGTGGCCATGCCCTTCTCGTCCGCCGGGAAGGTGGGGATGGCGTCGTCCAGGCCCTCGGGCAGCTCGTGCCGCTGGAGGCGGTCGAGCAGGGCCGCGTTGTCCGGGTGCGCCGAGCGCCACGCCTGGTAGCGCTCCTCCCACGCGGACCGGGCCTGGGCACCCCGCTCGCCCACCTGGCGGGCGTGCTGCAACACCTCGTCCTCGACGGCGAAGGTGCGCCGGGCGTCGAAGCCGAGCAGCTGCTTGGTCGCCGAGACCTCGTCGGCCCCCAGGGCGGAGCCGTGGGCCGCCCCGGTGTCACGGGCCTCCGGGGCCGGCCAGGCGATGATGGTGCGCAGCAGCACCAGCGTCGGCCGGTCGGTGCGTGCCCGCGCGGCCTGCAGCGCGGCGTACAGCTCGTCGACGTTCTCCGTGTAGGGGGCCTGGGAGCGCCAGTCGACGACCTCGGTCGCCCAGCCGTAGGCCTCGTAACGCTTCGCGACGTCCTCGCTGAAGGAAATGTCGGTGTCGTCCTCGATGGAGATGAAGTTCTGGTCGTAGATGACCGTGAGGTTGGACAGCTCCTGGTGGCCGGCGAGCGAGCTGGCCTCGGAGGTCACCCCCTCCATGATGTCACCGTCCGAGGCGATGACCCAGATCTGGTGGTCGAAGGGCGACTCACCGGGCGCTGCGTCCGGGTCGAGCATCCCCCGCTGGCGGCGCTGCGCCATGGCCAGCCCGACGGCGGAGGCCAGCCCGGAGCCCAACGGCCCGGTGGTCATCTCGACGCCGGTGGTGTGGTGCACCTCGGGGTGCCCCGGGGTGGCCGAGCCCCACGTGCGCAGCTGCTGCAGATCCTCCAGCTGCATGCCGTAGCCGGACAGGTACAGCTGGATGTACTGGGTCAGGGCCGCGTGTCCGGCCGACAGCACGAACCGGTCGCGGCCCAGCCAGTGCGGGTCGCTCGGGTCGTGGGTCATGACGTTCTGGTAGAGCAGGTACGCGAGTGGCGCCAGGCTCATGGCGGTACCGGGGTGCCCGCTCCCGCACTTCTCGACGGCGTCGGCGGCCAGGACGCGGGCGGTGTCCACGGCCCGCACGTCGGCGTCGGTCCAGCCGACCTGGGAGCAGACGGGCCGCGCCAGCGCGCTGTCGCGGCCGGCGGTGAAGGTCTCGGTGGAGGTGGTCACTGGTTCATCTCCTGACGGTGCGGGGGCACGTGACGACGCGGCGCCGCGAGGACGCCCCGGTACACCACGACCATAGTCCCTGGGGGGCCGGGCGCGAGCCGGGCGGCCCCCGTCCCGGTCCGCGGCGCGGGCCACCACACCGGGCGGCTACGATAGGTGGTGCGACGCGAGCCCCCGAGCGCTCCTCGCGCGACCCGCACCACGACCGTCGAAGGATGCCGTGACCACGCTCCACCCACGCCCCGCCCGTCCCGGACGGACGCGGCCCGGGACCGCGGGTCGGGTCGCCCGGCCGTGGCGGCGGGTGGTGGGCGACTACGTCTCGCTGACCAAGCCGCGCATCATCGAGCTCCTGCTGGTCACCACCTTCCCGGTGATGTTCCTCGCCGAGCGCGGGGTCCCGCCGGTGTGGCTCATCGTCGCAACCCTGGTCGGCGGCACCTTGGCGGCGGCCTCTGCCAACGTCCTCAACTGCTACCTCGACCGCGACATCGACGCGCAGATGCACCGCACCTCCACCCGGCCGCTGGTCACCGGCGCGATCTCGCCGCGCTCCGCGCTCGTCTTCGGCGCCGTCCTGGGGGTGGCCTCGGTGCTGTGGCTGGGGCTGGTCGTCAACTGGCTGTCCGCCTGGCTGGCGCTGGGCGCGATCACGCTCTACGTCGTCTTCTACACCATCGTCCTCAAGCGGCGCACCAGCCAGAACATCGTGTGGGGCGGGGTCGCGGGGTGCATGCCCGTGCTCATCGGCTGGTCGGCGGTCACGGACGGGCTGTCCTGGGCCGCGCTGGTGCTGTTCCTCGTCGTCTTCTTCTGGACGCCGCCGCACTACTGGCCGCTGTCGATGCGCTTCAAGGAGGACTACGCCGCGGCCGGCGTGCCGATGCTCCCGGTGGTCGCCAAGGACATCGCCGTGGGCCGCCAGGTCGTGGTGTACGCCTGGGTCACCGTCCTCACCTCGCTCGTGCTCGTCCCGGTCGCCCCGATGGGATGGGTCTACACCGTCGTCGCAGGGGTCGCCGGCGCGGTCTTCGTCGTGGAGTCGCACCGGCTGCTGGGCCGGGCCCGGGCCGGGGTGACCGGCCCCCCGCTCGGGGCGATGCGGTTGTTCCACTTCTCGATCAGCTATCTCACCCTGCTCTTCCTCGGTGTGGCGGTGGACCCGTTGCTGCACCTGCCGCTGACATGAGCACCGCGGGGGAGGGCGGCGTGCGCCGGGTGCTCGGGCGGTTGCTCCCCGACGCCCCGGGGGCCTGGGTCCGTGCCATGGCGTGGGCCTCGCTGCTCGCCAACGCGCTGCTCGTGCTCACCGGTGGCCTGGTGCGGCTCACCGCGAGCGGGCTGGGGTGTCCCACCTGGCCCCGCTGCACGGACGCGTCCTGGACGAACACGCCGGAGATGGGTATGCACGGCGTGATCGAGTTCGGCAACCGCCTGCTGACCTTCGTGCTCGTGGCGGTGGCCGTGCTCACCTTCCTCTCCGTCTGGCGCTCGCGGCGGACGCACCCGGGCCTGTTCGTGCTCGCCCTGGTGATGGCGCTGGGCATACCCGTGCAGGCGGTGCTGGGTGGGATCACCGTCATCACCGGGCTCAACCCCTGGGTGGTCGGGGTGCACTTCCTCGTCTCCGCCGGTCTCATCACGCTCGGCGGGATCCTGGTCGACCGGGCCCGACGGGCGAGCCTGCCGGGCGTCGCCCGGGCCGAACGCCCCGGACAGGTCACCGCAGGACGGCGGACGATGCGGGTGCTCGGGGCGGTCCTCGCCGTCTCGGTGGCCCTGACGGTCTACCTGGGCACCCTGGTGACCGGGACGGGACCGCACTCCGGCGACTCCGGCGACGTCGCGCGCCACACCTTCGACGCCTACCTCGTGACCCGCGCGCACGCGGTGCCGGTCTACGTCCTCGTCGCGACCTCGTTCCTGACCCTGGCGCTGGCGGTGCGTGCCGGCTGGCCCCGCCCGGTGCGACGGATGCTGCTCCTGCTGGTGGTCCTCGTGGTCGCACAGGGGGCGGTGGGCTACTACCAGTTCTTCACCGGGCTGCCCGTCGTGGCCGTCGCCGTCCACCTCGTCGGGGCGGCCGCGCTGTGCGCGGTCACCGCGATGACCGTGGAGAAGATGTATGCCGTCAGCGCGGTCCCGCAGCCGAGCCGCAGCAGCGGCGACCTCGTGGCCTCCCGGTGAACGGGGCCGTGAGCGGGGCGGCAGGACCGGACGCACGTCGCGACCACCCAGGCAGGCCGGCGGTGTCGCTGCAGCAGGTGACGCGACGGTTCGGCGCCACCCAGGCGCTCGACGGCCTCACGCTCGAGGCTCGCGCGGGCGAGGTCACCTGCGTCCTGGGCCCGAACGGGGCGGGCAAGACCACCGCCGTCGAGATCGCCGTCGGGCTCCAGCGCGCGGACGCGGGGACGGTGCGGGTGCTGGGACAGGACCCGTGGGGCGCGGATGCCGACCACCGGGCCCGCGTCGGGGTCATGCTGCAGGACGGCGGTCTGCCCCAGGCCGTCACCCCGACGACGCTGCTGCGCCACCTGGCGCGGCTCTGGGCCGACCCGGTCGACGTGGCCGAGCTCGTCGACCGGCTCGAGCTGGGTGACGCCGCCCGGAGGCCGGTGCGCCGGCTCTCCGGCGGCCAGCGGCAGCGGGTCGCCCTGGCCGCGGCCCTGGTGGGTCGGCCCGAGGTGGCCTTCCTGGACGAGCCGACCGCCGGCCTGGACCCGCACGCGCGGCGCGAGGTGCACCGCCTCGTCGCCGGGATCGCGCGGGACGGCGCGGCGGTCGTGGTGACGACCCACTCCTTCGACGAGGCCGAGCGGCTGGCCGACCACGTCGTGGTCGTCGTCGCCGGCCAGGTCGCCGAGCGGGGCCGCGTGCCGGACATCTGCCGCCGCAGCGGGGCGGGCAGCCTGGAGGACGCCTACTTCGTGCTGACCGACGGGGCGCTGCGATGAGCACCGAGGCGGCCCCACGACCGAGCGCACCGGCAGCCCCGGCGGCGCGCGTGCTCGCGCAGGCGCGCTTCGAGGCCGTGGGGCTGCTGCGGCACGGTGAGCAGCTGCTGGTCTCGGTGGTCCTGCCCGTCCTCGCGCTGCTCGGGCTGTCCGTGCTGACCTCCCCCGAGCTGGCGGTGGGGCCGTGGGCCGGCCGTGATCGTCTCGACGTGCTCACGCCCGGTGTCCTCGCGCTGACCGTGCTGTCGACGGCCTTCACCGGTCAGGCCATCCTGCTCGGGTTCGAGCGGCGCTGGGGGGTGCTGCGGCTGCTGGGGACGACCCCCCTCGGCCGCGGCGGGCTCCTGCTCGCCAAGGTGCTGTCGGTCCTCGGCGTCCTCGTCCTGCAGCTGGGCGTCGTGGCCGTGGTCGGCCTGACGCTCGGCTGGGAGCCGCGGGCGGACGGGCTCGCGCCGGCCCTCCTGGCGGTGGTCCTGGGCGTGGCGGCCTTCGTGACGCTCGCCGCCTGCCTCGGTGGCACGCTGCGGGCCGAGGCCGTGCTGGCCCTGGCCAACCTGGTCTGGGTCCTGCTCGCCGGGCTCGGCGGGGTGGTGCTGCCGGCGGCGGCCTTGCCCGGGCAGGTGGTGGTCGCGTGGCTCCCGTCGGCGGCGCTCGGCGACGCCCTGCGGTCGGCCCTCGTCCTGGGGGAGTGGGACCTGCGTGCCATGCTGGTGCTCGCCGGCTGGGCGGTGCTCGGCGGGCTGCTCGCGCGGCGGGTGCTGCGCTGGTCCGACTGAGCGTCCGATCACGCACTGCCGGGGTAGGCGGGAGCCCGCGCGAAGGGCGCTGCGGTGAGGGTCGCCTTGCTTGGCACCTGCTCCCGCAATACGTCACACTGACATGGTGAATATGGCGCAGGACCCCGCGATGGCGGAGGTGCACGACGAGTCCCGCACCCGGGACCGGGTGCGACGCGCCGTGGGGGAGCAGGCGCCGGTCACGGCCAGCGTGCTGGCCAAGGACCTGGGCCTGACGCCCGCGGCGGTGCGCCGCCACCTGGACGCGCTCGAGGACTCCGGCCTCATCGCCGAGCACGACGGGCCGTTGCCGGGTCGACGGGGGCGCGGACGCCCCGCCCGCGCCTACGTGCTGACCGCGCTGGGCCAGGAGCAGTTCCGCACCCGCTACGACGGGGTCGCCAACGCTGCGCTCCACTACCTGACCGACCGGGCCGGCGCCCCCGCCGTGGAAGACTTCGCCGAGGCCCAGATCGCCGAGCTCGAGCAGCGGCTGCAGGCCGCAGTCGAGCGCGAGATCGCCGACACCGGCACGGACGACCTGCAGGCCCGGACCGCGGCGCTGGCCAAGGCGCTGTCCGCCGAGGGGTATGCCGCGTCCACCCGCCCGGTGGGCGAGGGCACCGGCCTGGCCGGGCTCCAGCTGTGCCAGGGGCACTGCCCGGTCCGCGAGGTGGCCGTCGAGTTCCCGCAGTTCTGCGAGGCGGAGACCAAGGCCATCGCCCGGATCCTGGACGTGCACGTCCAGCGGCTCGCCACCCTCGCCGGGGGCGAGCACGTCTGCACCACCTTCGTCCCCACGGGCGCCCTGGGCTCGGCCCCGCCGACCGCGGCCGAGCGCGCGAGCGCACCCCCCTTCGTCCTGCGCCGCGAGCCCCGGTCCGACACCGGAGCCGTCCCACGCGCCGGGGACTGATCGACATCGATGGCCCACCGACCACCACGCATACCCAGATCCCGCCCCAGATTCGCCGACGAGAGGACGTGACATGAGCACCAACATCGAGGAGCTCAACCCAGGCCTGAAGGACTTGGGCAAGTACGAGTACGGATGGGCAGACCGCGACGACGCCGGTGCCTCGGCGAAGCGCGGGCTCTCCGAGGAGGTCGTCCGCGACATCTCCGACAAGAAGAGCGAGCCCGCCTGGATGCTGGAGCAGCGGCTCAAGGCGCTGCGCCTGTTCGACAAGAAGCCGATGCCGCACTGGGGTGCGGACCTCTCGGAGATCGACTTCGACAACATCAAGTACTTCGTGAAGTCGACCGAGAAGCAGGCCACCAGCTGGGAGGACCTGCCCGAGGACATCAAGAACACCTACGACCGGCTCGGCATCCCGGAGGCGGAGAAGCAGCGGCTCGTCGCCGGCGTCGCCGCGCAGTACGAGTCCGAGGTCGTCTACCACCAGATCCGCGAGGACCTGGAGGAGAAGGGCGTCCTCTTCCTCGACACCGACACCGCGCTGCGCGAGCACGGCGACCTGTTCCGCGAGTACTTCGGCTCGGTCATCCCGGCCGGCGACAACAAGTTCTCCGCGCTCAACACCGCCGTCTGGTCGGGCGGGTCGTTCATCTACGTCCCCAAGGGCGTGCACGTCGACATCCCGCTACAGGCCTACTTCCGGATCAACACCGAGAACATGGGCCAGTTCGAGCGCACCCTGATCATCGCCGACGAGGGCTCCTCGGTGCACTACGTCGAGGGCTGCACCGCGCCGATCTACAAGACCGACAGCCTGCACAGCGCCGTCGTCGAGATCGTCGTGAAGAAGAACGCCAAGGTGCGCTACACCACGATCCAGAACTGGTCCAACAACGTCTACAACCTGGTCACCAAGCGCGCGACCTGCGCCGAGGGCGCGACCATGGAGTGGATCGACGGCAACATCGGCTCCAAGGTGACGATGAAGTACCCGGCCGTCTTCCTCCTCGGCGAGCACGCCAAGGGCGAGACGCTGTCCGTCGCCTTCGCCGGCGAGGGCCAGCACCAGGACGCCGGCTCCAAGATGGTGCACGCCGCGCCGCACACCTCCTCGACCATCGTCAGCAAGTCGGTGGCCCGGGGCGGCGGACGCTCGTCCTACCGCGGCCTGGTCCAGATCAACGAGGGCTCGCACCACAGCAAGTCCTCCGTGGTCTGCGACGCGCTGCTCGTCGACCAGATCTCCCGGTCCGACACCTACCCCTACGTCGACGTCCGCGAGGACGACGTGCAGATGGGGCACGAGGCCACCGTCTCCAAGGTGTCCGAGGACCAGATGTTCTACCTCATGTCCCGAGGCATGTCCGAGACCGAGGCCATGGCCATGATCGTGCGCGGCTTCGTCGAGCCGATCGCCCGCGAGCTGCCCATGGAGTACGCCCTCGAGCTCAACCGCCTCATCGAGCTGCAGATGGAAGGAGCCGTCGGCTGATGTCTCTTCTTGTCGACGACAAGACTCATCAGGACCCCCAGGCCCAGATCGGCGGGGACCACCGCATACCGGACCAGTCCCGTGCCGCGCGCACCCGGTCCTTCGACGTGGACGCCTTCGGCGTGCCCACCGGGCGCGAGGAGGAGTGGCGCTTCACCCCGGTCGACCGGCTGGGAGGTGTCTTCAGCGACACCGCCACCGACGACCGGGACGGCGACCCCGCCGCCGAGCTCACGGTCCGGACGCCGGAGGGCGTGAGCACCGCCACGCTGTCCCCGGGCCAGGCACCGCGCGGCACCGTGCTGGTCCCCGAGGACCGCGGCGCGGCCGTGGCCTCGGCCAACACCGCCGAGGCGCTGCACGTCATGGTCGCCGCCGAGGCCGAGCTGACCGAGCCGGCCCGCATCGACGTCACCGGTCAGGGCGCCGGGCGCCGGAGCAACGGGCACGTCGTGCTCGAGGCCGGCCGGCACAGCACGGCGCTGGTCATCCTCGACCACACCGGCGCGGCGGACCACACCGGCAACCTCGAGGTCCTCGTCGGCGACGGCGCGAACCTCACCGTGGTCTCGTTGCAGCGCTGGGACGACGAGGCGCTGCACCTCGCCCAGCACGAGGCGCTGGTGGGTCGCGACGCGACCTACAAGCACATCGCGGTCTCCATCGGCGGCGGCATCGTGCGGATGAACTCCAACGTCCGGTATGCCGGACCCGGCGGTGACGCGACGCTGCTCGGCGTCTACTTCTCCGACGCCGGCCAGCACCTGGAGCACCGTTCGTTCGTCGACCACAACGCGCCGCGGTGCACCTCGCTGGTGACCTACAAGGGTGCGCTGCAGGGCGAGACGGCCCGCACCGTGTGGGTGGGCGACGTGCTCATCCGCGCCGAGGCCGAGGGCATCGACACCTACGAGCTCAACCGCAACCTCGTGCTCACCGACGGCGCCCGCGCCGACTCGGTCCCCAACCTGGAGATCGAGACCGGTGACATCGAGGGGGCCGGCCACGCCAGCTCGACCGGGCGGTTCGACGACGAGCAGCTGTTCTACCTGATGTCCCGCGGCATCAGTGAGGACCAGGCCCGTCGCCTCGTCGTGCGCGGCTTCTTCGCCGACATCATCGCCAAGATCGGGGTCCCCGAGGTCGTGGAGACCCTCATGGAGGCGATCGAGGAGGAGCTCTCGCTCACCATGGGTTCCCAGCCCGCGCCGGAGTCGGGCACGGGCGCCGCATGAGCACGGCCGTGCGCGTGTGCTCCGTCGACGAGCTGCCGGCCACGGTCGGCGCGGTCGTCGCGGACATCGAGGGTCGTCGGGTCGCCATCGCGCGCGACTCCGACGGCGCCCTGCACGCCTTCGACGACACCTGCAGCCACGCCAACGTGAGCCTCGCCGAGGGCGAGGTCGAGGGCCGCCTCATCGAGTGCTGGCTGCACGGCTCGCAGTTCGACATGACCACCGGCCAGCCCACCCAGCTGCCCGCGACCGTGCCGATCGCCGTGCACCAGCTCGAGGTCGACGACGAGGGCGGCGTCCACGTCACCCTCGCCGGCAGCTGACCGGCACACCCCCTTTCCCCATCCTTTCGACAAGGAGAACGATGACCACCCTGGAGATCAAGAACCTGCAGGTCAGCGTCGAGACCGAGGACTCCGCCAAGGAGATCCTGCGCGGTGTCGACCTGACCATCAACTCCGGCGAGACGCACGCCATCATGGGCCCCAACGGCTCCGGCAAGTCCACGCTGGCCTACGCCATCGCCGGCCACCCGAAGTACACCGTCACCGGCGGCCAGGTGCTGCTCGACGGCGAGGACGTCCTGGAGATGGGCGTCGACGAGCGCGCGCAGGCCGGGCTGTTCCTCGCGATGCAGTACCCCGTCGAGGTGCCCGGCGTGACCGTGTCCAACTTCCTGCGCACCGCCAAGACCTCCATCGACGGCGAGGCCCCGAAGCTGCGGCACTGGGTCAAGGACGTCAAGGGCGCCATGGAGTCGCTGCGGATGGACCCCTCCTTCGCCGAGCGCAACGTCAACGAGGGCTTCTCCGGCGGTGAGAAGAAGCGTCACGAGATCCTGCAGATGGAGCTCATCGAGCCCAAGATCGCCATCCTCGACGAGACCGACTCCGGCCTCGACGTCGACGCGCTCAAGGTCGTCTCCGAGGGCGTCAACCGGGTCAAGGACAAGACCGGCCTCGGCGTCATGCTCATCACGCACTACACCCGGATCCTGCGCTACATCCAGCCGGACTACGTGCACGTCTTCGTGAACGGCCGGGTCGCCGAGTCCGGGAGCCGTGACCTCGCCGACCGGCTCGAGGAGGAGGGCTACGACCGCTTCCTCACCGCCGCCGGTGCCTGAGGCAGCAGGACCGTGATGACGTCAGGACGGCCGACCGCAGCACCCCTGAGCGAGGTGGAGATCGCCCGGATCAGGGCGGACTTCCCGCTGCTCGGGCGCACGGTGCGCGGCGGCCGTCCGCTCGTCTACCTGGACAGCGGCGCCACCTCGCAGAAGCCGAGCGTGGTGCTCGACGCCGAGCGCGACTTCTACGAGCAGCACAACGCCGCCGTGCACCGTGGTGCGCACCAGCTCGCGGAGGAGGCGACCGAGGCCTTCGAGGCCGCGCGGGCGACGGTGGCGAGGTTCCTCGGCGCGGACCCCGGTGAGGTCGTCTTCACCAAGAACGGCACCGAGGGGCTGAACCTGCTGGCCTACGCCTTCTCCAACGCCGCGGCGCCGGGGCGCTGGACGGTGTGCCGGGGGAGTGGGCCGAGCGGCTCCGGCTCGGGCCCGGCGACGAGGTCGTGGTCACCGAGATGGAGCACCACGCCAACCTCGTGCCCTGGCAGGAGCTGTGCCGCCGCACCGGCGCCACGCTGCGGTGGATCGGGGTGACCGACGACGGCGAGCTCGACGTCCGAACGGACACTCTGCCCGGGCAGGGAGCGGGCGACCGGTCACCCCGTGCGTCCGAGGTCATCACCGGGCGCACCAAGGTCGTCGCGCTGACGCACGTCTCGAACGTCCTCGGGACGCTCAACGACCTCGGCCCCGACTCGCCGGTCGTTCGGGCGGCCCGCGCGGTCGGGGCGCTGGTGGTCGTCGACGCGTGCCAGTCGGCGCCACACCTGGACATCACCGACCTCACCGCAGCGGACTCCGGGGTGGACGCGCTGGTCCTCACGGGGCACAAGACGCTCGGCCCCAGCGGTGTCGGCGTGCTGTGGGCCCGACAGGGTCTGCTCGAGGCCATGCCACCCTTCCTCACCGGCGGCTCGATGATCGAGGTGGTCCGGATGGAGGGCTCCACGTATGCGCCCCCGCCGGCGAAGTTCGAGGCCGGGGTGCCGATGGCGGCCCAGGCGGTCGGCCTCGCCGCCGGACTGGACTACCTCTCCGAGGTGGGGATGGACCGGGTCCACGCCCACGACCAGCAGCTCCTGGGGCATACCCTCGACCTGCTCGCCGACCGGCCCTGGGTCCGCGTGCTCGGCCCCGACCACGCGTCACGCCGTGTCGGCGCGGTCGCCTTCGTCGTGGACGGCGTGCACCCGCACGACGTGGGCCAGGTGCTGGACGACTCCGGCGTCGCGGTCCGCACCGGGCACCACTGCGCCTGGCCGCTGCACCGCCGGCTCCGGGTGCCCGCCTCGACCCGCGCGAGCTTCGGGATCTACACCACGCTGGAGGAGATCGACGCCTTCGCCGAGGCGCTCGACCGGGTGCCGGGCATCTTCGGGATGACCGGGTGACGACGATGACGGAGACGGACCGCTGATGGACCTGTACGGCGAGCTCATCCTCGACCACGCCAAACGCCCGCAGCACGCCGGGCTGCGGGAGCCGTACGACGTCGAGGTCAACCACGTCAACCCGACCTGCGGCGACGAGATCAGCCTTCGGGTGCACCTCGAGACCCTCACCGGCGGTGCCGACGACGGGCGGCTGCTGCTGCGCGACGTGTCCTACGACGCGCTCGGCTGCTCCATCTCGGTCGCCTCGGCCTCCGTCCTCGCCGAGGAGTCGCTCGGCCGGCCGGTCGAGGAGACCCTGACCACCTACCGCCACCTGCACGCCATGCTCACGAGCAAGGGCCAGGACCAGGGCGACCCCGAGCAGATCGGTGACGCCGTGGCCTTCGCCGGTGTCGCGAAGTACCCCGCGCGCGTCAAGTGCGCCTTGCTGCCCTGGACCGCCTACCTCGACGCCCTCGCGCGCGCCGGTGCCGACATCTCCGCGGCCAGCGGGCACGGCGACGGCGCCGCGACCTGACCGGACCACCTACCCTGGAGGGATCATGACGACCACCACCCCGCCCAACGTCGCCGATGTCGAAGAGGCCCTGCGCGACGTCGTGGACCCCGAGCTCGGCATCAACGTCGTCGACCTCGGCCTCGTCTACGGCGTCACCGTGGACGCCGCGAGCCACGCGGTCATCGACATGACGCTGACTTCCGCCGCCTGCCCGCTGACCGACGTCATCGAGGACCAGGTCGCCCAGAGCCTGGAGGGTCTGGTGGCCAGCCACCGGATCAACTGGGTCTGGATGCCGCCGTGGGGCCCGGACAAGATCACCGAGGACGGTCGCGAGCAGCTGCGCGCCCTCGGCTTCAACGTCTGAGCCCGCACCGCCGATGAGCCCGACCCACCCGGTCGAGGTCGCCCCCGAGCGCCTCGACGGGTGGGTCGCGCGGTTCACCGCCTCGCACGGGGAGGTCACCAGGTCGGTCGCGCAGCGTGACCGGGCGGGGGCCTCCCCGTCGACGTGCCTGCACCTGGCTGCTGCCGACGGGTCGTGGGCGCGCCTCACCGGGTGGCAGGAGGCAGACCTCGCAGCGGGGCTGGCCGGCTTCGCGGCCCCGCCGTCGCTCCTCGTGCTGCTCGTGCGCCGGGGTGGGTATGCCGTGGCGCTCGTCTCCCCGAGCGGCGACCTGGTCGCCCACAAGGTGGGGACCAGGCACGTGCAGTCCCGCACCGCCGCCGGGGGCTGGAGCCAGCAGCGCTACGCCCGCCGACGGGGCCACCAGGCCGACGCGCTCGTCGAGGCCGTGGTCGGGCATACCGCCCGGATGCTGCACCCGCCGTCCCCCTCCGACCGCCCGCACGGTGCGCGCCGAGCGGCCGCGCCGCCTGCGTCGACCGACCGCACGCTCAGCGCCCTCGATCTCGGCGGGCTGGTGCTGGGTGGCGACCGGTCGCTCACCGCCGGGGTGATGTCTGGCCTGCTCGACGGTCCGAGCCTGCCGGCGCGCACCCGCAGCCAGCTGGCCGTGCTCCCGCGCCGCGAGCTCTACGACCTGCCCGACCCCCGCCGCTCGGTGCTCGACGACGCCGTCCGGCGGGGCCGCGCGGTGCTCGTGGAGGTCCACAACGCCTGACCTGCCGACCGAGCGTCGTTCGTGGTTGGCCTGGGCGCCACCGAGGGTCGCTCCTGGTGGGGCAGAGCAACCACAGGCGACGCCCGGTGGGGGAGGGGTCAGGCGGTGGCGGCTGCGTCCTCGCGGTCGGCAGCGTCGTCGGCCCAGGGCAGACCGCGACGGTCACCGTTGTAGGCGTCCTCGTCGAGGATGCCCTCGCGCTTGGCGACGATCGTCGGCACCAGCGCCTGGCCGGTGACGTTGGTCGCGGTGCGGCCCATGTCGAGGATCGGGTCGACGGCCAGCAGCAGACCCACGCCCTCCAGCGGCAGGCCGAGGGTGGACAGCGTCAGGGTGAGCATCACGGTCGCACCGGTGACGCCGGCGGTGGCGGCGGAGCCGAGGACGGACACCATCGCGATGAGCAGGTAGTCGGTGAGGCCCAGCTGCACGCCGAAGAACTGCGCGACAAAGATGGCGGCGATCGCGGGGTAGACCGCGGCGCAGCCGTCCATCTTGGTGGTCGCGCCCAGCGGCACCGCGAAGGAGGAGTAGGCGCGGGGCACACCGAGGTTGCGCTCGGTCACCGCCTGGGTCACGGGCAGCGTGCCGATGGAGGAGCGCGACACGAAGGCGAGCTGCATCGCCGGCCAGGCGCCGGTGAAGAACTGCTTCACCGAGAGGCCGTGCAGGCGCAGCAGCACGGGGTAGAGCACGCCCACCACGATGAGCAGACCCGCGTAGATGGCGAGGGTGAACCGGCCCAGCGAGCCGATGGTCTCCCAGCCGTAGGAGACGATCGCGTTGCCCAGCAGCCCCACGGTGGCGATCGGCGCGAGCAGGATGACCCACCACAGCACCTTCTGCACCACGGTCAGCGCGGAGCGGGTGAAGGCGAGGAAGGGGTCCGCCTCCTTGCCGACCTTGACCACGGCGATGCCGACGGCGATCGCGAGGACGAGGATCTGCAGCACGTTGAAGCTCAGGCTGACGCCGTCGTCGCCCTCGCGGGCGTAGATGCCCAGCGAGTTCGCGGGGATGAGCCCGGTGAGGAAGTCGAGCCACCCGCCGGTGCTGGAGGGGGCGGCGGCATCGGCCTCGGTGACGCCCGCCCCCTGCGCCGGGTCGACCAGCCAGCCGATGGTCATGCCGATGGACACCGAGACCAGCGCGGTGATGGCGAACCAGAGGAGCGTCTGCCAGGCCAGCCGCGCGGCGTTGGTGACCTCGCGCAGGTTGGCGATCGAGGACACGATCGCGAGGAAGACCAGCGGCGGGACGATGGTCCGCAGCAGGGTGACGAAGGAGGAGCCGATGATCGACAGCGTCTCGGACAGCCACGTGGGGTTGTCGGCGCTGGCGCCGGTGGAGCGGGCGACGAGGCCCAGGACGACTCCGAGCACCAGGCCGATGAGCACCTGGGTGCCGAAGGAGACCCGGCGGAGGCGGGACAGCACGAGAAGGACCTTCCGTTGCAGGGATAGGAGCAAGGGCCGCGACCGTGCGGCGGGTCCACGACAGGACCATGGGGGCGGCATGCGGTATACCGTCGCGCCGGGACCTCACATCCCAACAGGAGGTTATGCCCGGACTATTCCTGGGCGGAAGCTGTGACCTCGCTCACCCCTGGTAGTCCTCGACGCTGCCGGCGTTGAGGGTGTCGCACTGGTTGGCGTCACCGGACTCGTAGCCGCGCATGAACCAGCCCATCCGTTGCTCCGAGCTGCCGTGGCTCCAGGTGTGCGGGGTGACCTGTCCCTGCATCTGCTCCTGGATCGAGTCGTCGCCGACGGCCGAGGCGGCCGAGAGCGCCGACTCGACGTCCTCGCGGCTCAGCTCCTCCAGCAGCAGCTGGCCCTCGTCGTCCTGGGTCCGCGAGGCGTTGCCGGCCCACGCCCCCGCGAAGCAGTCCGCCTGCAGCTCGACGCGCACCGCGCCGGACTCCGGGCCACGTGGGTCCTGCTGGGAGTACTGCAGGGCGCCGGTGTAGTTCTGGATGTGGTGGCCGTACTCGTGCGCGAGGACGTACATCTGGCTGAAGTTGCCACCGTCCGCGCCGAGCTGGCCCTCGAGCTGGTTGAAGAAGCTGGTGTCGAGGTAGATGCGTCGGTCCAGCGGGCAGTAGAACGGGCCGACCGCGCTGGTGGCCCCGCCGCACTGGGTCTGCACCGATCCGGAGAAGAGGATGGCGTTCGTCGGGTCGGCGTCCGGGAGGACGGCGGTCCAGTAGTCCTCGAGCGAGACCATCGTCGCCCGCATCCGGCAGTCGACGTCGGCGTTGGCGTCCGCCCCCGTCTGGCACTCCGCGAGGTCGACGTTCTCCACCTGGGAGGCCTGCTGCTCCTGGCCGCCGCCCAGGACCTGCCCCGGGTCCCCGCCGAGGAGCATGACGACGAGCGCCAGGACGAGGGCACCGAGGCCACCTCCGACCGCGACACCGCCACCGCCGCCACCACCGCGGCTCGCGCGGCCGCTGCCGATGTTGGCGTTCTCCCTGAAGGTCATCGGTGCTGCCTCTCGGTGGGTGCGTGCCGGTCGGGTGACCGGCGCCTAGCGCGTAGACTAGCCATGCGGCCCCGGAGGTGCAGCCGACGCACCCGGGCGAGCCGCAGACCCGTTCCCTGCAGCGCCCGTCGTCGTGCTGCCGTCCGCCCGTGGAGGAGTGCCCGTGATCAGCGCCGCCGGTGTCGAGATCCGTGTCGGCTCCCGCCTCCTCATGGAGGACGTGACCTTCCGTGTCGGGGCCGGGGACCGCGTCGGCCTGGTCGGGCGCAACGGCGCCGGCAAGACGACGCTGACCCGGATGCTCTCGGGGGAGGGGCAGCCTGCCGCGGGCACCATCACGAGCACCGGCGAGATCGGCTACCTCCCGCAGGATCCACGCACCGGCGACCTGGAGGTGCTGGGGCGCGACCGGATCCTGTCGGCCCGCGGCCTGGACGAGGTCATCCGCGGGCTGCGCGCCGCCGAGGAGACGATGGCCAGCGCCGAGGAGGAGGCACGCGACCGGGCGATGGCGCGGTATACCCGTCTCGAGGCCGAGTTCACCTCCCGCGGGGGGTATGCCGCCGAGTCCGAGGCGGCGTCGATCGCGAGCAGCCTGGGGCTGCCGGACCGGGTCCTTGGGCAGCCGCTGGCCACGCTCTCCGGCGGACAGCGGCGGCGTATCGAGCTGGCCCGCATCCTCTTCTCCGGCGCCGACACCCTGCTGCTCGACGAGCCGACGAACCACCTCGACGCCGACTCCGTCGTCTGGCTGCGCGAGCACCTCAAGGCGCACACCGGCGGGCTCATGGTGATCTCGCACGACGTCGAGCTCATCGAGACCGTCGTCAACAAGGTCTTCTACCTCGACGCCAACCGACAGGTGATGGACGTCTACAACATGGGCTGGAAGGCCTACCTCGCCCAGCGCGAGGCCGACGAGCGACGACGGCACCGGGAGCGCGCCAACACCGAGAAGAAGGCCGCCGCGCTGCTTGCGCAGGCGGACAAGATGCGGGCCAAGGCCACCAAGGCCGTCGCGGCGCAGAACATGGCGCGCCGCGCCGAGCGGATGATGGCCGGGCTCGAGGGGGAGCGGCAGGCCGACCGGGTCGCCAAGCTGCGCTTCCCGACGCCGGCCTCCTGCGGCCGCACCCCGCTCACCGCGCAGGGCCTGTCCCGCTCCTACGGAAGCCTGGAGATCTTCACCGACGTCGACCTCGCCGTCGACCGCGGCTCCAAGGTCGTCGTGCTGGGCCTCAACGGCGCCGGCAAGACCACGCTGCTCCGGCTCCTGGCGGGCATCGACGCCCCGGACACGGGGGCGGTCGAGCCGGGGCACGGGCTCAAGATCGGCTACTACGCCCAGGAGCACGAGACGCTCGACGTGCGGCGCACGGTGCTGGAGAACATGAAGTCGGCGGCGCCCGACCTGGACGAGACCGAGACCCGCAAGGTCCTGGGCTCCTTCCTCTTCTCCGGCGACGACGTCGACAAGCCGGCCGGCGTGCTCTCCGGCGGCGAGAAGACCCGGCTCGCGCTGGCCATCCTCGTCGTCTCGGCCGCCAACGTGCTGCTCCTGGACGAGCCCACCAACAACCTCGACCCTGCCTCGCGGGAAGAGGTCCTCGCCGCGCTGCGTTCCTACCAAGGTGCCGTGGTCCTCGTCAGTCACGACGAGGGCGCGGTGCAGGCGCTCGAACCGGAGCGGGTCCTGCTGCTCCCGGACGGGGTGGAGGACCTCTGGGGGCGCGACTACGAGGAACTCATCGCCCTGGCCTGAGGGCGGGTCAGGAGACCACCACCGATGACCGTCGGCCTGCGCGGAGGCACCTTCCGCAGCTTCGCCAAGGACCAGTCCGTCAAGAACCACCGGATCGGCCGCGACACCGCACGCCGCGTCGCCGGCTACGGCCGCCCGTTCCTGGGCAGGATCGTGGTCTACCTGCTGCTGACCGTGCTCGCCGGCGGCCTGGTCACGGTCGTCCCGCTGCTGCTGGGCCGGATCATCGACCAGGGTGTCGAGGTGGGGGACCGCGACGTCGTGGTCCGGCTCGCGTTGCTCGTCGCCGGGCTCGCCGTCGTCGAGGCGGTCGTGACGGTGGTCATCCGGTGGTTCGGCTCGCGGATCGGCGAGGGGCTGATCTACAACCTGCGCCGCGAGGTCTTCGCGCACGTGCTGCGCCAGCCGATCGCCTTCTTCACCCGCGCGCAGACCGGCGCCCTCGTCTCCCGGCTCAACAGCGACGTCATCGGGGCGCAGACGGCCTTCACCTCGATCCTGTCCGGCTTCGTCTCCAGCCTGGTGCAGCTCGCGCTCATCCTCGTCGCGCTGTTCTCGATGAGCTGGCAGATCACGCTGCTCGCGCTGCTGCTCGTGCCGGTCTTCCTCGTCCCGGCGCGCTTCATGGGCGCGCGCCTCTCCGCGCTCACCCGCAGGCAGATGGCGCTCAACGCGGACATGCAGGCACGGATGACCGAGCGCTTCAACGTCGGGGGGGCGCTGCTGGTGCGCCTCTTCGGCCGCCCGGCCACCGAGGACGAGGAGTATGCCGAGCGCGCCGCCGGGGTGCGCGACTCCGGCGTGTCGATCGCCGTCAACCGGGTCTTCTTCACGGCGGCGCTCGGCCTCGTGGCGGCGCTGGCGACGGCGCTGGTCTACGGGCTCGGCGGGCTCATGACCATCGCCGGCCAGCTGACCACCGGCACCCTGGTCGCGATGTCCGTGCTCCTCACCCGGATGTACGGCCCGCTCACGTCGCTGTCGAACGTGCGGGTGGACATCATGACCGCGCTGGTCAGCTTCGAGCGGATCTTCGAGGTCCTCGACCTGCGCCCCCTGGTGCGGGAGGCCGAGAAACCCGTCGCCATCCCCGCCGGCCCGGTCGGCATCGAGCTGTCCGGCGTCGGCTTCTCCTACCCCGAGGCGGAGGAGGTCTCGATCGCCTCGCTGGAGCAGCGGCCGGAGGCGGAGACCCACGACGGCGACGGGCATACCGTGCTCCGCGGGATCGACGCGACGATCCCCGCCGGGTCGATGGTCGCCCTCGTCGGACCCTCCGGCGCGGGCAAGACGACCCTGACCACCCTGGTCACCCGCCTCTACGACCCCACCGCGGGCAGCGTGCGCATCGGCGGCGTGGACCTGCGCGAGGTCTCCTTCGACTCGCTGCGGGACACGGTCGGGGTCGTCACCCAGGAGGCGCACATGTTCAACGACACGGTGCGCGCCAACCTGCGCTACGCCCGCCCGGAGGCCTCCGAGACGCAGATCTGGCACGCGCTGGAGGGTGCCCGCATCGCCGACCTCGTGCGCCGGCTGCCGGACGGGCTGGACACCGTGGTCGGGGACCGCGGGCACCGGCTCTCCGGGGGTGAGAAGCAGCGCCTCGCCATCGCCCGGCTGCTGCTGAAGTCGCCGGCGGTGGTCGTGCTCGACGAGGCCACCGCCCACCTCGACAGCGAGTCGGAGGCCGCGGTGCAGCGGGCGCTGGACGAGGCGCTGCACGGGCGCACCTCGGTCGTCGTCGCGCACCGGCTGTCCACGGTGCGGGACGCCGACCTCATCCTCGTCCTGGAGGACGGCCAGGTGGTGCAGCGGGGCACCCACGAGCAGCTGCTCGCCGAGGGTGGGCTGTATGCCGCGCTCCACCGCACGCAGTTCCGGACCTGAGTCGCTGCCGTCGCCTCAGGCGTCCTCCTCGTCCCAGATCCGGACCTTCTTCTCCCGGCGGCCACGTGCCTGGGTGGTCGTCGTCGCGCTCCGGGTCACGAGTCCCTCGTCCTGCGCCTGCCGACGTGCCATGACGAGGACGAGGATCAGCCCGACGGGGACCGTGAGCCACCACTGCAGGGCGTAGGCCAGGTGGGCGCCGAGGCCGGTGTCGGGGGCCTCGAGCTGCTCCGGCCGCGTCGTGGCGGGCGGCTCCTCGGACTCCAGCACGAGGTAGGCGCCGCGCGGCTCCAGGCCGGTGGCCTCGGCCAGCCCGTCGAGCGTGACCGAGCCGAGCTGCCCGGCCACCGGGTCCAGGCCCAGGTCGGGCTCGGACGGCAGCAGCCAGCCGGTCACGCTCACCTCACCGGCAGGCGCCTCCGGGACGTCCGGGAGCTGGGCGGCGGTGTCAGCGTTGGGCACCCAGCCGCGGTCCACCGCCAGCACCGTGCCGTCGTCCAGCCGCAGCGGCACCAGCACCTCGTAGCCGTAGACGCCTGGTGCGGCCGGTTGCGGACCAGGTGCTGCTCGTCGGACAGGTAGGTCCCGGTGGCGCTGACCCGGGTCCAGCGCTGCCCGGCCCCGAGGTCGGAGCCCCCGGGGAGCACCGCGTCCACCGGTGCCGGGTCGCCGCCGTAGTTGGCCTCGACCACGGCACGTCGCTCGACCTTGCTCTCGTGCCGCTGCCACTGCCAGGCGCCGAGGCCGGCGGTGACGACCCCGAAGACGACGGCGAGGACGAGATAGCCGAGCCAGCGCGGCCGGCGCAGGACCTGCCACACCTCAGCCGTCCGCCTCGGTCAGCTCCTCGACCCCCACGACCTCGAGGAGGAAGCCGCGCACCTGGACGAAGTCGCGCAGGTGCTCCCGGTGGTCCTCGCAGGCGAGCCACACCTTGCGCCGGTCCGGCGCGTGCAGCCGCGGGTTGCGCCACACGACCGCGTGCGCGGCGACACGACGGCACGCCTTGGCGCTGCAGACGAGCTGGCCGGTGGCCGCCCCCGTCACGGCGCGTCGGCGTCGGTGCGGGTATGCCTGCTGCTGAGCACCTCGCCGGTCAGCACGGTGTCGGCGCTCCCGGGCCGCGGTGCGGGCCGCGTCGGTGGGGCGTCCAGGCCCCGGGTGGGGGAGCGCGGCGCCTCGCCGGGTGCGCGTCGCTGGTCGACCGCGTTGGCGAGCATGACGGCGAAGGCGGGGATGAGGGCGGCGAGGGCCACGGCCACCCAGGCGATGGCATACCGCTCGGTCATGAAGGCCCACACCGCCACCGGGAAGGACGCCGTGCGCACCCCCATCGCCAGGAGGTACTGCCACATCCGGCGCCGCCGGTCCTCCTCCACCGACCGCCTCGCGGCGGTCACCGCCTGGGCGGGACGCCGCGCCTTGCCGGTCGTGGTCGAGGTGCTGGGCACCCCTCCAGGATACGGCTACGGTGGCTCCGTGACGAATCACAGCGACACCCCCGACACCACCCCGTCAGCCGTGCTCGTGACCGGCGGCAACCGCGGCATCGGCCTGGCCATCGCCCGGGCCTTCGCCGACGCCGGCGACGACGTCGTCATCACCCACCGCAGCGGTGAGCCGCCCGAGGGGCTGCGGGGCGTGCGCTGCGACGTCACCGACTCCGCGAGCGTCGACGAGGCCTTCAGCGAGGCCGAGGAGCTGCTCGGGCGGCCGGTGGACGTGCTCGTGGCCAACGCCGGCATCACCAAGGACACCCTGCTCATGCGGATGAGCGACGAGGAGTTCGACGCGGTTATCGACACCAATCTCGCCGGGGCCTTCCGGTGCGCCCGACGCGCCTCCAAGGGCATGATCCGCGCGCGGGCGGGCCGCATCATCCTCATCTCCTCGGTCGTCGGCCTCTACGGCTCGCCCGGGCAGACCAACTACGCCGCGTCCAAGTCCGCCCTCGTCGGGCTGGCCCGTTCCATCACCCGCGAGCTGGGCGGTCGCGGCATCACCGCCAACGTCGTCGCCCCGGGCTTCATCGAGACCGAGATGACCGAGCAGCTCCCCGAGGACCGGCGCAAGACCTACCTGGCGGGCATACCCTCCGGGCGCTTCGCCACGCCGCAGGAGGTCGCCGGCGTGGTGCGCTTCCTCGCCGGACCGGACGCGGCCTACATCTCCGGCGCGTCATCCCGGTCGACGGCGGGCTGGGCATGGGGCACTGAGGCGAGGGTCCGTGGCCGGGCGTGATCGTGGGCCGGGCCGCAGCGCGTCGCGACTGCCGCCGCGTCAGGACGGACTAGAGTTCCCCTCATGCTCCTCGAGGGAAAGAAGCTCCTGATCACCGGTGTCCTCATGGACACCTCCATCGCCTTCCACGTGGCCCGGCTGGCCCAGGAGCAAGGTGCCGAGGTGGTGCTGACCTCCTTCGGTCGGACCATGCGGATCACCCAGACCATCGCCCGGCGGCTCCCGCAGCCGGCGCCGGTCATCGAGCTGGACGTGCAGGACACCGAGCACCTGGACTCCCTCGCCGAGCGGGTCGGCGAGCACGTGGACCGCCTCGACGGGGTGCTGCACTCGATCGGCTTCGCCCCGCAGGGCGCCTTCGACTTCCTCGGCGCGCGGTGGGAGGACGTGGCGACGGCGATGCAGGTCAGCGCCTACTCGCTCAAGGCTCTGGCGGTGGCCGCGCTGCCGCGGATGAGTGCGGGCGGCAGCGTCGTCGGGCTGACCTTCGACGCGCAGTACGCCTGGCCCGTCTACGACTGGATGGGAGTCTCCAAGGCGGCCTTCGAGGCGACGAGCCGCTACCTCGCCCGCGACCTCGGGCCGAAGGGCATCCGCTCCAACCTCGTGTCGGCCGGACCGATCTCGACCACGGCGGCCAAGTCGATCCCGGAGTTCGACCAGTTCGCGAGGTGGAGCGAGCACTCGCCGCTCGGGTGGGACGTCAAGGACCCGGTGCCCGCGGCGCAGGCGTGCGTGGCGCTGCTGTCCGACTGGTTCCCGGCGACCACCGGCGAGATCGTGCACGTCGACGGAGGCTTCCACGCCACCGGTTTCTGAGGCGGGCTACCCGGGGACGACGGTCCCCTTGCCGACGACCACGAGCCCGGAGTCGGTGACCGTGAAGCCGCGCTCCCGGTCGTGGTCGTGGTCGACACCGATGTGCACCCCGGCGGGCACCTGAACACCCTTGTCGATGATCGCGCGGTGGATTTGGCAGGAGCGGCCGATCCCGACCTTGTCCATGAGCACCGAGCCGGTGACGTGGCTGAAGCTGTGGGCCATGACGCCGGGCGAGAGCACCGAGTCGGTGACCGTGGCCCCGGAGATCACGCATCCGGGGGAGACCGCGGAGTTTAGCGCGTGCCCGACCCGGTCGCCGGACCCGTGCACGAACTTCGCCGGCGGCTGCGGGCCGTAGTTGGTGTAGATCGGCCAGGCGTCGTTGTAGAGGTTGAAGACGGGGTGCACGGACACGAGGTCCATGTGCGCGTCGTAGTAGGAGTCGATGGTGCCGACGTCGCGCCAGTAACCGCGGTCCCGGTCGGTGGCCCCGGCGATCTCGTTGTCCTTGAAGTCGTAGACCCAGGCGTCGCCCTTCTTGACGAAGGCCGGGACGATGTCGCCGCCCATGTCGTGCTTGGAGTCCTCGTTCAGCGCGTCCACCCGCACGGCCGCCTCCAACGCCTCGGCGGTGAAGACGTAGTTGCCCATGGAGGCCAGCACCTCGTCGGGGGCGTCCGGCAGCCCCTGCGGGTCGGTCGGCTTCTCGAGGAACTCGCGGATCTGCCTCGGGTCCTCCGGCTTGACGTCGATGACCCCGAACTGGTCGGCCAGCCCGATCGGCTGCCGGATCGCCGCCACCGTGCACGCCGCACCGGTCTCCACGTGCTGCTCCACCATCTGGGCGAAGTCCATGCGGTAGACGTGGTCCGCCCCGACGACGACGACGATGTCGGGACGCTCGTCGTGCACGAGGTTGAGGCTCTGGTAGATCGCGTCCGCCGACCCGGCGAACCAGCTCTTGCCGAGCCGCTGCTGCGCGGGCACCGGCGCCACGTAGTTGCCCAGCAGGGTCGACATCCGCCACGTCTTGGTGACGTGCGCGTCCAGGCTGTGCGACTTGTACTGCGTCAGCACGACCACCTTGAGGTACCCGGAGTTGACGATGTTGGACAGGGCGAAGTCGATGAGCCGGTAGATCCCCCCGAACGGGACCGCCGGCTTGGCCCGGTCGGCGGTGAGCGGCATGAGCCGCTTGCCCTCCCCCCCGGCCAGGACGATCGCGAGAACCTTCAGCCGTGTGCCTCGTTGCGCTGCCATGGCACCAACCTAGACGCACCGTCAACCTGTGGCGAGGGGAGGGAGCAGCGGATACGTTGGGAGCGTGCGCATCGACATCCTGACCCGCGAGTACCCACCCAACGTCTACGGCGGCGCCGGCGTGCACGTCGCGGAGCTGACCCGCGCGCTGCGGGCCCTGAACGGGGTGGAGGTGCAGGTCAGAGCGTTCGACGAGCCGGCCGACGAGCCCGGCACCACGGGGTATGCCGTGCCCGAGGACCTCGCCGACGCCAACGGGGCGCTGCGCACCCTCGGGGTCGACCTCCTCATGGCCCGCGACGTCGCGGACGGGGGAGCCGACCTGGTCCACAGCCACACGTGGTACGCCAACATGGGTGGTCACCTCGGTGCTGCGCTCGCGGAGGTCCCGCACGTCGTCAGCGCGCACAGCCTGGAGCCGCTGCGCCCCTGGAAGGCCGAGCAGCTCGGCGGGGGGTATGCCGTCTCCTCCATGGCGGAGAAGGTCTCCTACGAGGGTGCCGCCGGGATCATCGCCGTCTCCGCAGGGATGCGTCGGGACATCCTGGCGGCCTACCCGGACGTGGACCCGGCCACGGTGCACGTCGTGCACAACGGCATCGACGCCGAGCTGTGGCAGCGGGACACCAGCGAGCAGGCCGCGGACTTCGTGCGCTCGCAGGGGATCGACCCGGAGGCCCGGAGCGTGGTCTTCCTGGGCCGGATCACCCGGCAGAAGGGTCTGCCCTTCCTGCTCAAGGCCCTGCGGGCGCTCGACGACGACGTCCAGGTGGTCTTGCTCGCGGGCGCGCCCGACACCGAGGAGATCAAGGCCGAGGTGATCGAGCTCGTGGACCAGCTGCGCGACGAGCGCGGCGAGGGCGCGGCCCCGGTGGTGTGGATCGACGACATGCTGCCCCGGCACAAGGTCATCGCCGTGCTGTCGCACGCGACCGTCTTCGTCTGTCCCTCGGTCTACGAGCCGCTCGGCATCGTCAACCTCGAGGCGATGGCCTGCGGCGCCTCGGTCGTGGCGACCGCGACCGGCGGCATACCGGAGGTCGTGCTGGACGGTGAGACCGGCTGGCTGGTGCCGATCGAGCAGGTCCAGGACGGCACCGGCACCCCGGTCGACGAGGAGGCCTTCGTCGCCGACCTGGGGCGCGCCCTGGTGCAGGCGTGCTCGAACCCGCAGGAGGCGCAACGGCGCGGCGAGGCCGGTCGGGCCAGGGCGGTCGAGCAGTTCTCCTGGACGACCGTGGCGCAGCGGACGGTCGAGGTCTACCGGGCGGTCCTGGAGGGTCGCTCTCCCGACCTGCCCGAGCTCGGCTGAGGATCCCGCTTCGGCGCGCGGAGGGCCAGGCCCGGGCATACCGTCGGGGCATGAGCGACATCTTGAGCAGCCACCCCTCGCGGGACACCTTCGACCAGCCGCAGCTGCGGGCCGCGATCGACGCGGCGTCGGCGTGCGCCTCGACCTGCGCCACCTGCGCCGACGCGTGCCTGCACGGCGACGACCCGGGCGGCATGGCGCGCTGCATCGACCGGTGCAACCAGTGCGCCTCGATCTGCCGGGCCGCCGCCGACGTCATGTCCCGGCCGGGCCCCAACGGTGACAGCTGGGAGGAGGTTGTGCGGGCCTGCATCGCGGTCTGCCGCGAGTGCGCCGACGAGTGCGGCAGCCACGACATGGACCACTGCGCGGCGTGCGCCCGGGCCTGCCGAGACTGCGCGGACGCCTGCGAGACGCTGCTCGCCGTCGCCGACTGAGGGCGGGCCCCGCCGGCTCAGCGCCAGCCGGCGAGGTGCAGCACCGCGGTGTTGGTTGCGTCGGCGAGCGAGGTCGCGGCCTGCGCGTGCAGCCGGCGGAGGGTCTGCCCACGTGCGCTGGTGGTCGCGAGGTCGACCGACTCCAGGTCGGGGTCCAGGCCGGCCTCGGTGAGCCGCAGGACGGTCGCCGCCAGCCCGATGAGCCGTTCCGCACGACCCGGCAGGCCGGGGGGCAGGCCCCAACGATCGGCGTCGGCGAGGGCCCGGAGACGGTCCAGGGCGCGGTCGGCGGCCGCACCGAAGGGCGCACCACCGGTGGCGGCGAGGGTCTGCGTGTGCGCGGCGAGCTCGGTGCGCAGCGACAGCTCGAGCTGGCCGAGGTCCAGCGCCTCGACCCGGTGCGTCGGGTAGGGGTCGGCCCCGTGCAGCTCGAAGCGGACCGCCCAGCCCTGGTCGCCCTCCGGGCCGAACCGCTCGAAGTCGGGCACGAGCGCGCCCCCGAGGCCGGGGATGAAGACGCACTCCCGGGCGGCGCTGGCCGCGGCGTGCAGGTCGCCGGTGGCGGACGGCATACCCGAGAGGTCCCCGGGCCGGGGCAGGGCGACGAGGACGGCGCGCTCGCCGAGGCTCTGCCACATCGCCAGCGGCTCAGCCAGACCCTCGACGTGGTCGAGGTCCGGCAGCGCTCGCGGAGCCACGCCGGAGACGTCGATCCGGCCCGCGTAGGCGGCGGTCGCCCACAGGGCGACGCGCACACTGGCCGGGAGCTCGTGGTCGGGCATGGGGGCGATGGTAGGTGCCGGTACGCCGACTAGAGTGGGCGGCCATGAGCGACGTCCTCGAATTCGCCGGCGTGGGTGTCCGCCGTGGGACCACGGACCTGCTGAGCGAGGTCGACTGGTCGGTCGAGGAGGGGGAGCGGTGGGTCGTCATCGGACCCAACGGGGCCGGCAAGACGACCCTGCTGCAGCTGGCCTCCGGCCGGATGCACCCGACGACCGGTGTCGCGGGCGTCCTCGGTGAGGTGCTCGGTGCGGTCGACGTCTTCGAGCTGCGGCCCCGGATCGGGGTGTCGAGCGCGGCGGTGGCCGACCGGATCCCGGCCGAGGAGCGGGTGAGCGACGTCGTGCTCACCGCCGCCTACGGGGTGGTCGGCCGGTGGCGCGAGCAGTACGACGAGACCGACGACGAGCGCGCGGGTGAGCTGCTCGACGCGCTCGGGGTCGCGCACCTCGCGCCGCGGCGCTTCGGCACCCTCTCCGAGGGGGAGCGGAAGCGGGTGCAGATCGCCCGGGCGCTCATGACCGACCCCGAGCTCATGCTGCTCGACGAGCCCGCCGCCGGCCTGGACCTGCGCGGCCGGGAGGATCTCGTCGGGCGGCTGAGCGTGCTCGCGCAGGACCTCGACGCGCCGGCGCTGGTGCTCGTCACGCACCACGTCGAGGAGATCCCGCCCGGCTTCACCGACATCCTCATGCTGCGCGAGGGGCGGGTCGTGGCGGCCGGCCCCATCGAGCTCACCCTCACCGCGGAGAACCTCTCGGAGACCTTCGGGCTGCCGCTGGTGGTGGACCGGCACGGGGACCGCTGGGCGGCGCGCGCCGCCGCACCGGCCGGGGAACCTGCGTCGGACGTCGCAGACCGCGACGGGCAGCGGTGAGCGTCCTCGAGGTCGCGGCGATCATCCTCGCCGGCCTCGCGGCCGGGACCATCAACACCATCGTCGGGTCCGGCACGCTCGTGACCTTCCCCACCCTGCTGCTCTTCGGCTACCCGCCCGTGACCGCCAACGTGTCGAACTCGCTCGGGCTCGTCCCCGGCGGGCTCACCGGGACATGGGGCTACCGACACGAGCTGCGGAGCCTGGGGCCCATGCTGCGTCGGCTCGGGCCCGCGAGCCTGCTGGGCTCGGTCATCGGCGCGCTGCTGCTCCTCTGGCTCCCCCCGGCCGCCTTCGAGGCGATCGTGCCGGCGCTCATCCTGCTGGCCCTGCTCCTCGTGGTCTTCGGCCCACGGCTGCAGCGGTGGGCCGCCCGGCAGCACGCCGACCGGATCACGCCGGGGCGCTGGGTCGCCCTGCTGCTGGGGATTCTGCTCGCCGGGGTCTACGGCGGCTACTTCGGCGCGGCGCAGGGTGTCCTACTCCTGGGCATCATGAGCATCCTGCTGCCGCTGGGGCTGCAGCAGATCAACGGGATCAAGAACGTCCTCGCCACGATCGCCAACCTCGTCGCCGCGCTGGTCTTCCTCGTCGTCGCACCCGAGCTCGTCGACTGGGTGGTGGTGCTGCTCATCAGCATCGGCTCGCTGCTGGGCGGGGTCGTCGGCGCCCGGGTCGGTCGCCGGATGCCGCCCGCGCTGCTGCGGGCGGTCATCGTCGTCATCGGCTCCGTCGCGATCGTCAACCTGCTGGTGACGTGAGCGGCGTGACGGATGAGCGCCCCGTCCCCGAGGGCGTCACCTGGATCGACGACCCGCGCGACCCGCGGGTGCGGGACTACTTCCAGCTCACCGATGTCGCGCTGCGGCGGGTGCTCGAACCCGCCGAGGGTCTCTACCTCGCCGAGTCCGAGAAGGTCATCCGGCGCGCCCTCGCCGCCGGCCACCGTATGCGCTCGCTGCTGCTCACCCCTCGCTGGGCCGCCGACCTGACCGAGCTGGTGCAGCCGGCGCTCGCGGCGGGCATACCGGTCCACGTCGGGACCGCCTCGGTGATCGAGGAGATGACCGGCTTCCACCTGCACCGGGGCGCGATCGCCGCCATGCACCGGCCCGAGCTCCCGGAGATCTCCGACGTGGTGCACGACGCACAGCGGGTCGCGGTCCTGGAGGACGTCGTGGACCACACCAACGTCGGCGCGGCCTTCCGCTCCGCGGCGGCGCTCGGGGTGGACGCGGTGCTGGTGACCCCGCGCTGCGCCGACCCGCTCTACCGGCGCGCGGTGCGGGTGTCGATGGGCACCGTCTTCCAGGTGCCGTGGACCCGGATCGATCCCTGGCCCGGGGGAGTGGCCACGCTGCGCGAGCTCGGCTTCACCGTCGCCGCCCTGGCGCTCGCCGACGACGCGGTGAGCCTGGACGAGCTCGAGGCTGACCCGCCCGACCGCCTCGCCCTCGTGCTCGGCACGGAGGGCGACGGCCTGTCACCGCGGACGGTGGAGAGCGCGGACCTGACCGTGCGCATCCCCATGGGTGGTGGGGTCGACAGCCTCAACGTGGCGGCCGCCTCCGCCGTGGCCTTCTGGGCGGTGCGGGACCGGGGGAGGTCATGAGCCGGCTGCTGGGCAGCTTCGCCGAGGGCGGCGAGGAGTACGAGCGGCTGCGCAGCGTCAGCGTGAGGCCCATCCCGAACATGATGAGGCCGAGCAGCGGCGTGATGAGGCCCGCGCCGCCGGAGACCGGCCGGCGACGGCATACCCGATGAACCCGGCGAGCAGGACCAGCAGCGGGAACAGGGTGACCGCGCGGTAGGCGCTGCGGTCCTCCGTCGTGGTGGCGGTGGTGGGCTGCGACGTGGTGCTCAGCCCCTCACCACGACGGAGCGTCCCGTGGGAGTCGTGACCGTTCACGACTTCCACGGGACGCAGGTGTCGCTCTCAGACGGCGAGCCCGTCGACGACCCGGGCGCCGGGCAGATGGGCCGCCATCGCACCGGGCAGGCGCAGCTTGCTGCGTCGCACACCCGACCCGATGACGATCCGGTCCCGGTCCAGGACGCGGGCGTCGACCAGCACCGGCCAGTCGTGCGGCAGCCCGACCGGGGTGATGCCGCCGTACTCCATCCCGGTGCGCTCGACCGCGTCGTCCATGCCCATGAACGAGCACTTGCGCACGTCGAGCGTCTTGCGGATGGTCGTGTTGACATCGGCACGGGTATGCCCGAGCACCAGGGCGGCGCACACCCGCTCCTGCCCCGCGCGCGATCCGGCGATCACGATGCAGTTGGCCATGTCCTCCATCGCCCACCCGGTCGCCTCGACCAGCACGGCGGTGTCGGCCTGGTCCGGGTCGATCTCGGCGACCTCGATGACGCCGACGTCGACGCCCGCTGCCTCGGTCCCCTCCTGGCGGAGGCCCTCCAGCGCCAGCCGCACCGGCTCTGCCAGCAGGTCCGGGCGGTCCAGGGCGGGCGCCCAGGCGAGGGTCACAGCTGGTAGGTGCCGGTGATCGAGCCTCGGGCCAGCACGTTGCCGAGCGTCATGAACTGCGCCTTGGCGATCGAGCTGGAGGCGTCGAGCCCGGTGTCGTCGGTGTCCAGGGCCCACACGGTGAAGACGTAGCGGTGCGGCACGTCACCCTCGGGCGGGGCGCAGCCGCCCCAGTCCTTGGTGCCGAAGTCGTTGGCCAGCGTGTAGGCGCCCTCACCGTGCTGGTTGCCGTACTCACCCGCCCCGGAGGCGAGGCTGGTGACGTCGGCGGGCAAACCCAGGATCGCCCAGTGCGAGAAGCCGCCCACGACGGGCGCATCCGGGTCGTGGCAGACCAGCAGGTAGGACTTCGTGCCCTCGGGCGCGCCGGACCAGGACAACTGTGGCGAGGTGTTGCCGTGTCCGTAGCCGGCGTCGTCCGGCAGCGCCTCGCCGTCGGCGAAGTCCTCGCTGGTCACCTCCAGCGGGGCCGGCGCGGCCGGGAGAATGTCGACGGGGTGAGGGGGAGCGGTGCGGTCGAGGTCCATGGGCCGAACCTAACCCGGGTGCCCCCGGCCACGCACGTCGTCTTGGCCCGTCGGTGCGCCGTGACACAGTGGACGGTATGCCGCAGGACGCGCGTCGGTGCATCATGCACCTCGACCTCGATGCCTTCTTCGCGGCGGTGGAGCAGCGCGACAAGCCATCGCTGCGGGGGCGACCGGTCATCGTCGGCGGGCTGGGCGGCCGCGGCGTCGTCGCGACCGCGTCCTACGAGGCCCGGCGGTACGGCGCCCGCTCGGCGATGCCCACCATCGAGGCGCGGCGGCGTTGTCCCGCCGGGACGGCCTTCCTGGCGGGGCGGTTCGCCGCCTACCGCACCACCTCCGAGGTGGTGATGGCGATGTTGCGCGAACGCTCGCCGCTGGTCGAGCAGGTGTCCGTGGACGAGGCCTACGTCGACCTGACCCCGCCCGGCGGGCCGCTCGGCTGGGACGACGACGTCGAGGAGTGGTGCCGGGAGCTGCTGGAGGGCATCGTGGAGGCGACCGGTGGGCTGACCGCCTCGGTCGGGCTGGCGACCACCAAGATGATGGCCAAGCTCGCCAGCGAGATGGACAAGCCCGCGGGGGTGACGGTGGTGCGCCCCGGGGAGGAGCTGGAGGTGCTGCACGCGCTGTCGGTCCGGGCCATCCCCGGGATCGGGCCGGCGACGGCCTCGCGGCTGCACGGGTTCGGGGTCGACACGGTGGCCGACCTGGCGCGCATGTCCGAGCCGGACCTGGTCTCGATCTTCGGCACCGCGCATGGTGGCGCCCTGCACCGGCTCGCCCGGGGCGAGGACGACCGCCGGGTCGTGGTGGAGCGGGAGGCGAAGTCGATCTCGGTCGAGGGGACCTTCGAGCACGACGTGTCCGACCGGTCCGCCCTCGAGTCGGAGCTGGCCCGGATGTCGCGGGGGTTGGCGGGCCGGCTGGAGCGGACCGGCGTCTTCGCCCGCACCATCACGGTCAAGGCCCGGCAGCACGACTTCACGACGCAGACGCGGTCCGGCACGCTGCCCTTCGCCACCGGCGACGCCGGCGTGATCGAGCGCGAGGGTCGGCGGCTGCTGCGCTCGGTCGATGTGACGTCGGGGCTGCGGCTGCTCGGGCTGGGCGTCGCCGGGCTCACCGCCCACGCGCAGGAGGAGCTGTCGCTGGAGACGGCATACCCCGAGCTGGGGGAGGTCGCCCTCCCGGACGCGGTGGGGGCGCTGGAGGACGCCTCCGACGCGCGCGACGTCGTGGCGCAGGGAGGCGACGGTGCGGACGAGGAGGAGCCGCCGCGGGCCGTTGCCGGCCGGATGCTGCCCGGGTGGCGGACCGGCCAGGACGTGCGGCACGACGGGCACGGAACCGGCTGGGTGTGGGGGAGCGGCCGGGGTGTCGTGACGGTCCGCTTCGAGGGTCCGCGCACCGCGCCCGGCCCGGTGCGCAGCTTCCGCGAGGACGACCCCGCGCTGCACCAGGCCGACCCACCGGAGTGGCGCGATCCACCCCCGTGACCGTGCTAGTCTTGACGGTCGTTGCGCACCTCCCACGGGTGCCGCAGCGACACCCTTGTCCGGGTGGCGGAATGGCAGACGCGCTAGCTTGAGGTGCTAGTGCCCTTAACGGGCGTGGGGGTTCAAGTCCCCCTCCGGACACCGTGTCCTGTTCCAGGACAGGGAAACCCCCGGACCCTCGGTCCGGGGGTTTTTCCGTGGGTTCAGGGGGCTGTCTGCACCAGGGTGACCAGGTTGCCGTCGGGGTCATCGAGGGAGGCGAACCCTGCCACCGCCGTGCCCTCCTGCGCGCGGACCTCCACACCCCGGTCTGACAGCGCAGCGACCGTCGGCCCCAGGTCGGTGACCTGGAGCGTCACCAGGCCGCCGCCGCTGCGTCGCCCGTCGACGGTCACCTGCAGGGCACCGCCGCCGACGTGCCACTCCGCCAGACCGGGCATGAGCGAGGCGTCCGGCTCCCGGCCGCGGACGGCGCGGTAGAACTCCAGCACGATGACGGTGTTGCCCTCGGAGTCGTCGAAGGTGAACATCGGCGGCATCCCCTCCAGCCGCAAGACGTCCTCGTGCGGACGGACCCCGCCTCCTGCAGCTGACGGTGGGCACGGTCCGCGTCGTCTGTCCAGTACCCGCACGCCCGTCGGCAGGCCGCTCTCTCGGGTGATGAGCGCCACGGGCACCGACCCGCACCGGCGGTCGACGTCATCGGGGCCCGCCGTCCAGGCGCCGATCACCGAGGAACAGGGGTCGGACTCCTGCGGGCGGCGGAGGGGCGATCTCGCTCAGCGCCGTGAGGCGTAGATGCGGCGCACGACGTCCTCGATCTCGGGCTCCTCGATCGCCAGGTCGCGCACCTCGCCACGCTGCGAGACCGCCGCGAGGACGGCCGCAGCCGTGGTCCGCTCGGGGTCGAAGGCGAGGCGCTGCTGCAGCCCGTGCCCCTCGCTGGACAGGTGCTCGGTCGACGGTATGCCCGTGAGCGGCTCGGCAGGCCGCTCCAGGTCCACGACGAGCACCCGGCGGGCGCCGACGGTGCGCGAGAGCCCGGAGAGCGTGCCGTCGTAGGCCAGCCGGCCGTCGTCGATGACCAGGACCCGCGGGCACAGGCGCTCGACGTCGCCCATGTCGTGCGTGGTGAGCAGCAGCGTCGTGCCGTGCTCGCGGCGCTCCTCGATGAGGAACTCGCGCAGCCGCTGCTTGGAGAGCACGTCCAGCCCGATCGTCGGCTCGTCGAGGACGACGAGGCGAGGGGAGTGCAGCAGCGCCGCGGCGACCTCGGCGCGCATGCGCTGCCCGAGCGAGAGCTGCCGGACCGGGGTGTCGAGGTAGCCCCCCATCTCGAGGCGCTCGACCAGCTCGCCGGTGCGCACCCGCTCGGTCGTGGCGTCGAGGTGATGGATGGCCGCGAGGATGCGGAAGGACTCGGCGACCGGCAGGTCCCACCACAGCTGGGAGCGCTGCCCGAAGACGACCCCGATCTGCCGGGCCAGCGCGCGCCGCTGCCGCACCGGGTCCAGCCCGCAGGTGCGCACCTCGCCCTCGGTCGGCACCAGGATGCCCGCGAGCATCTTGATGGTGGTCGACTTGCCCGCGCCGTTGGCCCCGATGTAACCCACGGCCTCACCGGGCCGAATCGTGAAGCTCAGGTCGTCCACCGCGCGGACCCGCCGGCCACGGATCCGGTGACCGCGGGAGCGGACCACGAAGTCGCGGGTCAGCCCGCTGACCTGCACGACGGCGCCCTCACCCGCCGGACGACCGCCGGTACCTGTCGGATTCACCCGCCCGCCCCCTGGTAGTGCCGCATCCCCAGCCGCCAGCACCCGAGGGCCAGCAGCCAGCTCCAGCCGGCCACGACCGGCGCGAGCCAGGCGATCCAGCCGGGCAGACCGAAGGGCACCGGCAGGTCCAGCAGCGCCAGGGCGGGCAGGTAGCCGGTGAAGACGACCGGGAAGATCAGCCCGAAGACCATCACCAGCGACCGCGGCCACACCGACGCGGGCTGGCTCGCGGCATACCTCCCGCCGTAGACGAAGGCGTTGGTGGTCTCGGCCCCGTTGACGAGGAAGAACTGGAGGCCCGCCGCGGCGATGAAGATCGCGGCGTAGATCGCCGTCGCCGCCGGGATCGTCAGCACGAGTAGGGTGACCTTCTCCGGGGTCCAGGTCACCCCGCTCACCGCGAGACCGACGACGAGGATGACGCCTCCCCCGAGCACCCGCGCGATCCGGCGCAGGTCGAGATCGCTGGTCATCAGCTGGGCCAGCACCGGCTGCGGACGGAGGTAGAAGACGTCGACCGTCCCGGCGCGCACGTAGGTCGGCATCCGGTCGCAGTGCCCGACGAGCAGGTCCGCGAGGCTGAACGTCATCTCGGCCAGCCCGAAGACCAGCATCACCGAGGCGAGCGTCAACCCACCGATCGCGTCGACCTGACCGAAGAGCACCCACACCTCACCGAACTCGACGAGGGTGATGAGACCGGCGCCGAGCAGGTCCAGCCGGAAGGACGTCGCGTAGGAGCGTTGCGCGCGGACGCGGGAGGCCAGGACCGCCCGGTATGCCCGCAGGTCGGCGACGAGTGCTGCCGTGTCAGCCACCCTGCACCTCCAGGTGGCGGCGCCCGGCGCGGGTGAGGAGGTGCCCGCCCGCGGCGACCACGCTGATCCACAGGACCTGGACGGCGACCAGGCGCAGGGCGTCCATGCCGGCGGCATACCCGGACAGGATCTCGACCGGCGTCATGAGCGTCGACGGGAAGGGAGTGATCCGGGCGAGCGTCTCGAGCCAGCCGGGGAAGAGGCCCACCGGGATGTAGAGCCCGCAACAGAAGCTGGCCACGACCATGTAGGCCACCTGCAGGCCGCGGATCTCGACCAGCCACAGCGCGCTCATGGACAGGGCGTAGACGCACAGGTAGGACAGCGTCATCGCCAGGAGCACGCTGAGCGTCCCGAGGAGGTAGGGCCAGACCCCCCGGGGCAGCGCCATGCCCGTCGTGAGCAGGCCGACGGTCAGGGTGGGCAGTCCGCGCGGGAGCAGCGTGAAGAGCCGGCTCCCGAGAAAGGTGGCCAGGCCGGCGAGCTGCAGGTCGAGCGGGCGCAGGAAGTCCACCGCGATGTCGCCCGACCGGATGCGCTCGGCCAGGACGTCGCGACCGTAGACGTTGACGAGGCCCAGCATCGCCTGGCTGAGCCAGACGTAGGCCAGCATCGTGCCGGTGTCGTAGCCACCGAGGGTGCCGCCCGCGGCGGCGAGGGTCGCGAGCAGGATGGCCGCCTTGAGAAAGCCGAAGGTGGCGTTGGCGACGAGCCCGCCGACGGCCGCGGCGAGGTAGGCGCTCTGCTGCCGGAAACCCGCCACGAGCAGCCGCAGGTAGGCGCGCGCCGGGGCAGGCGCGACCGGAGCAGCAGCCGAGGGGGTCACAACCGCACGACCCTACCGGCGACGCGCCGGTGCCGCACCGGGTCGCGACGCCCGGGCGGGTCAGGCGTCGACGACCGCGCCGAGCGACTCGGCGAGCGCCAGCGCCCCGGCCAGGTCGAGCCTCGCGCCGCGCACGGCGGCGTCGGTGAGGTCGGCACCGACGAGGCTCGCCTCCCGCAGGTCGGCCCCCTCGAGCCGCGCCGAGCGCAGCAGCGCGCCCGACAGGTCGCTCCCGCGCACGGTGGTCTTGCGCAGGTCGGCCTCGGTCAGGTCGGCCTCGGTGAGCCGCAGCCCGCTCAGGTCCTGGTCGCGCAGGTCGGCGCCCCGCAGCGACACGCCCCACCACGAGCCGCCGGAGACGGTCAGCGGCCGCAGGTCGCAGCCGCCGAAGCTGGACCCGTCCAGCCGGCAGCCCTCGAGCGTGGCGTCGAAGAACGAGGTGTCGGTGAAGGTGCAGGCGACGAAGGCGCTGCCCCGATGCACCGAGGCGTTGAACCGGCACCGGTCGAAGGTGCAGTCGGTGAAGCGGCACCCGGTCGTCACCGCCTCGGTGAGGTCGACCTCCCGGAAGACGCAGTCGCGCCAGGACGCCTCGGCGAGCTCGGCGGCATACCAGTCCTCGTCGAGCACGGTGCCGCCGACGACCTCCTCACTGCTCACGGCAGCGGCTGGCAGTCGTTGCCGCATCCCGTCTCCGACGGCTCCGAGTCCGGCCGGGGGCGGCGGTGGAGCACGGCGTGGCTCGGCTCGACGTGCAGCTCGTCGCCGACCAGGGCCGCCTCGCCGTCGACGATCAGCGAGTAGCCGCCCGCCTCGGCCGGCGGCAGCAGCAGCGTGACGTGCGGACGGTCGGGGACGGTGCGCGACGCGGTGCGTCCGGGCCGCTCGACGACGAGGATGTCGTCGCGCATGCTCACCAACACCTCACCCACGTGCGGGCGCTCCTCCCCGGACACCAGGAGGTATGCCGTGGGGTGCCGCCGGAGCGCGTCCGCGAGTTCGTCGATGTCCACCACGATGCTCATGGGGACATCCTGCCTCTAGCGTCCGACGGTGAAGCCGTCGGCGTCGAACGACAGGGTGAGGGCATAGCGGTCCGCGCGGACCGTCGTGCGTCGGCACTCGACCGGCGCGCCCTGCAAGGTCCCGGTCCGCTCGATGACCAGCCCGGCGGCCGGCGGCGGCACGTCGAGTAGCGCCGCGAGATCCTCGTCGAGGACGGCGGCGGCGATCCGCTCGTGGCCGCCGTCGGGGCGGGGGATGCCGTGTCGCTCCAGCTCGCCGTAGAGCGCGGTCCGGGTGAAGTCGGTGCCGACGAGCACCCCCGCCAGCGCCGCCGGCATCCAGACGCAGTCGTGCGCCAGCGGCACGTCGTCGGCGAGGCGTAGCCGCTCCAGCCCGAAGAGATCGGTCTGCGGCGGCAGGCCGAGGGCCTGCGCGGCGCGGACCTCGTGGGTCACACCGCAGGAGAGCACCCGGCTCGTCTGCCGCATCCCGCGCGCCTCCACCTCGGCGAACATCGAGTACAGCCCGCCCAGCGGCTGCTCGATGGTGGTCGCCAGCACCTCGCTGCGCCGGCCCCGGCCGGAGCGCACCAGGCCGGCGGCGCGGATCCGGCGCAGCGCCTCGCGGACGGTATGCCGGGAGACGGCATACTCCTCGCGCAGCTCTCCCTCGGCCGGGAACCCCCGGGTGAAGTCGCCCGCCTCCAGGCGCCGCAGCAGGTCCGCGTGCAGCTGTGCCCAGAGCGGCTGTGCGCTGGTCCGGTCGAGTCTCACTCCATCCAGGGTAGCCACGGGAGGTTCCAGAGGAGAGGTCACCGTGCCAGGGCCGGGACGACGACCTCCTGGACGATGATGAACGCGGCCATGACCAGGACGAACCACCCGAACATCGTGCGCAGCCGGTCGGGCCTGATGCGGCCGGCGAGCGGGCCGCCGAGCAGGGCGCCAACCACGGCCGCGGCCGTCACCAGACCGGCCGTGGTCCAGTCGATGTGGACCGAGGCGAGGTACCCGCCCAGGCCGGCCGCGGACTTCATCGCGATGACGACGAGCGAGGTCCCCACGGCCACCGGCATCGGCAGGCCGCCCAGGAGTGCCAGCGCCGGCACCACGAGGAAGCCGCCGCCCGCGCCGACCAGGCCGGTGACCAGCCCGACGACCAGACCCTCCAGGACGACCTGGGGGACGGGGAGGTGGTCGTGCACCTTGCGCGGGTCCACCTCGCGGCGTCCGCGCAGCATGGCGAAGGCCGTGGCGAGCATCATGGCCGCGAAGCCGACGAGCAGCCAGTGGCCCGGCACGTAGGCGGCGAGCCGGCCACCGGCATACGCCCCCGCCATCCCCGCCACGCCGAAGACGAGCCCGGTCCGCCACTGGACCCGCCCCGCGCGGGCGTGCGAGACCGCACCCACGGCGCTGGTCACGCCGACGACGAGTAGCGAGGTGGCGATCGCCTCCTTCGTGTCCATCCCGGCGACGTACACGAGCAGCGGCACCATGAGGATCGAGCCGCCGCCGCCGAGCAGGCCGAGGGTGACCCCGACGAGCGCGGCGAGGAGGAGGACGAGGACGAGCACGGTCAGCGTCCGGTCAGCTGGGCGACGAGCTGGGCCGGGTCGGTCCCCTTGACCTGGTTGTAGGGCAGCTTGGAGAGCAGCATCCCCATCGCGCAGGTGTTGCTCAGCGCGGCGAAGGTGAGGCCGGCGCCGATGCCGCCGGCGACCCACTTGGCGCCCGGCACGACGGTGCTGGTGAGGATGCTGGAGAGGACGATGCCGCCGGCGACGAGCCGGACCTGGCGCTCGAGCTCCCAGCGCTGGGCGCCGCGGACGACCCGCTGGCCCGAGCTCTCCCAGGCGCCCATCCCGCCGCGCAGGACGTGGAGGTTGTCGCTGCCGGCGGCGCTGAGGGTGACGTCGGCCTGTTCCGCCCGGGCGCCAGACTGGCAGACGAGCACGACGTCGGTGTCCAGGTGCCGGGCGATGTCGGCGCGGTGCTCCTTGAGCGTGTCCAGCGGCACGTTGTAGGAGCCCTCGATGTGGGCCGACTCGAACTCGGCGGGGGTGCGGACGTCCAGGACGAGCAGGTCGGCTCCGGCGGCGCGGCGCTCGGCGAGCCACTGGGCGTCGACGGTAATGCTCGTGCTGGCGGGGGTGTTGCTCACGTTCGCTCCTCGAGTGGTGGGGAAGATGTGAAGGGGTGGTGCTGTTGCACCGGGCAGCAATAGTACGTACATTTAGGTACGCCGCCAAACCGAAGGAGAGAGAGCACCCCTCATGAACGTCACCGTCATCGACACCTCAGCCCTGGGCGACCGGTCCTACCTCGTGCACGACGGCGAGGTGGCCCTGGTCGTGGACCCGCAGCGCGACATCGACCGCGTCACCGCCGCCGCAGCGCAGGCAGGGGTGCGGATCACCCACGTCGCGGAGACGCACATCCACAACGACTACGTCACCGGTGGGCTCGAGCTCGCCCGGGCGACGGGAGCGGCATACCTCGTCAACGCCGCCGACCCGGTGCAGTTCGACCGCACCCCGATCAGCGACGGCGAGAGCGTCGCCGTCGGCGGGCTGCAGGTGCAGGCGGTCGCCACGCCGGGTCACACCGAGACCCACCTGTCCTACGTCGTCACGCACGAGGGCGAGCAGGCGGTGTTCTCCGGTGGCAGCCTGCTCTTCGGCTCGGTCGGGCGCACCGACCTCGTCGCGCCGGCCAAGACGACCGAGCTCACGCACGCGCAGTATGCCTCCGTGCGGCGGCTCGTGGGGGAGTCCCAGGACGACGCCGCGCTCTACCCCACCCACGGCTTCGGTTCGTTCTGCTCCAGCGGGCCGGCGACGGGTGCCGAGAGCTCGACGATCGCCGAGCAGCGGGAGCACAACCACGCCCTGACCGACCAGGACGAGGCCCACTTCGTCGAGCAGCTCATCGCCAACCTCACGGCTTACCCGACCTACTACGCGCACATGGGTCCGGCCAACCTCAAGGGACCGCAGCCGGTCGACCTGGCCGTCCCCGAGCCGCTGGACGCCGAGGAGCTGACCCGGCGCCTGGAGCAGGGGGAGTGGGTCGTCGACCTGCGCGAGCGCGTGGCCTTCGCCGATGGCCACCTCTCGGGCGCGGTGAGCTTCGAGTACGGCAACGGGGCCAGCTTCACCACCTTCCTGGGCTGGGTGCTGCCGTGGAACGACCGCATCACGCTGGCCGGTAGCCGGGAGCAGGTCGAGGCCGCCATCCGCGACCTGTCCCGCATCGGCATCGACTCCCCGGACGCCGCGCTCGGCACCGACCCCGCGCAGCTCGCCCCGGACGCCGCCACCGCGTCCTATCCCCGGGTCGGCTGGGAGCAGATGCTCCAGGAGCGCGGCGCGGACGAGGCCGTGCTCGACGTGCGTCGCGCGGACGAGTTCGCCGCCTCGCACGTCGAGGGCGCGGTCAACGTGCCGCTGCACGAGCTGCTGACCCGCATGGACGAGGTGCCGACCGGCACCGTCTGGGTGCACTGCGGCTCGGGCTACCGCGCCGGCGTGGCCGCCAGCCTCATCCAGCGCGCGGGCGGCTCGCCGGTGCACGTGGACGCGGGCTTCGGCGACGCGCAGGACGCAGGCCTGCCGATCACCCAGGGCTGAGCACCTCACCGCGGTCGGCACGGCACACTGTCGTGCATGCCCGCACCCGCCGCCCGCGTCACCGCTCTGCTTCTCGCCGCCGGGGCCGGACGCCGCTACGGCGGGCCCAAGGCCCTGGCGAGGACCGAGGGTGACACCGAGGCGTGGGTGGTCCGCTCCGCGCGGGTCCTGCTCGACGGGGGCTGCGGGGACGTGCTCGTCGTCACCGGGGCCGAGGCGGGTCGGGTCGAGCGCGTGCTCGGCCAAGCCTCCGGTATGCCGCAGGTCGCGACCACCTTCTGCGGCACCTGGGAGCAGGGGATGGGGGAGTCGCTGCGCGCCGGGCTCATGTCCCTCGTCGCGCGGGGTCGCACCGTGCCGCTCGTCGCGGTGGTGCACCTCGTGGACCTGCCCGACGTCGGCGCCGAGGTCGTCGCCCGGCTGCTGGCGCAGGGCGGCACCCGACCCTCCACCCTGGCGCGGGCGGCATACCAGGGCACGCCGGGGCACCCGGTCGCGCTCGGTCAGGAGCACTGGCAGCAGGTGCTCGGGGGATCGCGCGGCGACGCTGGAGCCCGGACGTATCTGCGTCGCGCCCGGCCGGCTCTGGTCGAGTGCGGCGACCTGGCCGGCGGCCGCGACGTCGACGAGCCGGAGGAGACGACATGAGCGGATGGCTCTGGGACGGGCTCGGATCCGTCTACGGGTGGCCCACTTCGTGCACGGTCAGCGCGTTGCCGGGCGCGCCACCGGGCCACTCGGCAGGTTGAGCGCTCATGGCACGTCGGTGGTGACCGTGCCGCCGCCGTAGCCGAACTGCTGGTCCCGGCCCTCGACCGTCACCTCGCCGACCTCGTCCGGGATGGTCAGGCCGCGCTGGGTCCGGGTGAACGGCTGCTCACCGGCGTGGTCGTGCGCCAGCTGGTGCTCCCCGGGCACCGTCCCGTCCGGCGCCACGACCCGCCAGCCGTCGGCATACCGCTGCGGCGTGTCGTAGGGCGAGGAGATCGTCACCTCGACGTCGTAGGTGCCGTCGTCGGCAGGGACGAGCTCGGCCTCGATCACGTCCGGGTGCCGCTGCTCGACGGCCGACATGCCTGCCGTCGAGGCGGCCGCGGGGTCCCTTGTCGGTGCAGGTGCGTCCTGACCTCCGGTGCAGCCGCACAGCGCGACGAGAGCCCCGAGGGCGAGTGCCGATCGTGCCGTTGTCGCGGGCACGGGGCTCACCAGCTCCGGCGCAGCAGGCCGATCGCCTGGGAGAGGTCGAGACCGGACTCGCGGGCGGCGCGCACGAAGTCTGCGGCCGCACCCCGGCTGGGCAGGGAGGGGGCGAGCTCGTCCCGCACGAGCGTGCCGCCGCGCCCGCGCGTCTCGACGTGCCCCTCCTCCTCGAGCTGGCGGTAGGCCTTGGCGACGGTGTTGGGCGCGATGCCGAGGTCGCCGGCGAGCTGACGGACCGGGGGCAGCTTCTCGCCGGGCACGAGGTCGCCGGCGCGCACCCCGGCGACCACCTGGTCCACGATCTGCTCGAAGACGGGGGTGGCGAGGTCGGGGTCGATCCGGATCAGCACGCCACCGCCTCCTGCACCGCGGCGGGTATGCCGGTGCGCGCCCACCAGAACGCGAACAGACCGAGCACGGCCAGGGCGGTGATCCACGCCGCGAGCTCCATGGCGATGGCCGCACCAGAACCCTCGAGCAGCGCGACCCACAGCGCCGTGCCGACGCAGCAGACCGAGAGCCAGAGGGACCCGGCGAGGTCGCTGAGGACCCGCGCCCGCAGCCACTCCTGCCAGACCAGGTCGCCCTCGGCTCGAGCGGTCGTCCGCCGCCGCAGGACGGCGACGCCCATGAGCAGGGCGGCCACCAGCCACCCGGCCGCGACCACCAGGCACCCGGCACGAGCCACCCGGCCGGCCCCTCCACGGAACGGAGCTGCAGCAGCGCCCAGGGCGCGGCGACCGCCGTCACCAGCCCCCAGGCACCGAGCGCCACGAGGTGCGCCCGGCCGAGGTAGTCGGCAGCGCGCCTCGGCACCGCCTCGGCGACGCGGGGACCCGTGGGGATCCGCCCGCCGGAGAGGTGCCCGGCGACGCCGCCGAGTGTCGACCCGCTCACGAGGCCGAAGCCCAGGACGCCGTAGGCGGGTTCGGGCAGGAGCGTCGCGAGGGCGAGCAGCGTCAGCACACCGCCCACGGCGGCCCCGGTGGTCACGAAGACCTGCTGCCGGGCCAGGCTGGTCCGCGCGCGCTCCAGCACGTCCTCCTCGGGCTCCCACCCCGCGGCCAGGAGGGGCTGCAGCTGGCGCTCGGCGTCGGCACGACGCATGAGGTAGGCCACGGGCGGCACCGCCAGGCAGACGACGAGGGCGAACCAGAACACCACCGCTCCCTTCTGTAGCACTCGGGACTAATACATTAGTGGGTCATCCCTGGCGGGGCAAGCCTCCGCCGTGGACAACCCGGCACCGGTCGGCGATGCTGGCGGCCATGCAGCACGACGACCTGACCAGCCCGGACACGCTGAGCGCCGCGCTGGCGGAGACGGCATACCTCGCGGACGACGGGCTCGCCACGGTGACCTGGCTGGCGCACTCGCTGCAGCGGCCGCTGCTGCTGGAGGGGGAGCCCGGCACCGGCAAGACGGCGCTGGCCGAGGCGATCGCGCAGCTGCAGGACGTGCCGTTGATCCGGCTGCAGTGCTACGAGGGGATCGAGGCGAGCCAGGCGCTCTACGACTGGGACTTCCCGCGGCAGATCCTGCACCTGCGCGCGGTCGAGGCGCTCGGGCGGGAGGGGCGGGACGCGGAGGAGCTCGAGGCCGAGCTCTTCGACGAGCGCTTCCTCCAGGCCCGGCCGGTGCTCCGGGCGCTGCGGGAGGCGCCGTGCGTGCTGCTCATCGACGAGATCGACCGGGCCGACGACGAGTTCGAGGCCTTCCTGCTCGAGGTGCTCTCGACGTGGTCGGTGAGCATCCCCGAGCTCGGTGTCGTCGCCGCCGACACGCCGCCCTTCGTCGTGCTCACCTCCAACCGCACCCGCGAACTGCACGACGCGCTCAAGCGCCGCTGCCTCTACCACTGGATCGAGCACCCCGGACTGGAGCGCGAACTCGCCATCGTCCGTGCCCGGCTGCCGCAGGTGGAGGAGACCCTCGCACGCGAGGTCGTCACCCTCGTCCAGCAGGTCCGGGACGACGAGAGCCTGGTCAAGCCGCCCGGGGTGGCCGAGACGCTGGACTGGGTGCGCGCCCTGGCCGCGCTCGGGCGCAGCCGGCTCGACCCCGAGGTGGCCGCCGCGACGATGGGGGCTGCGGTGAAGTACCGCGAGGACGCCGAGCGGGTCCGCGTCGCGCTCGACCGGATGCTCGCCGGCTGAGAGGTATGCCGTGATGCATCCGGACCGGGCGAGGGTCGAGATGAGCGCCGACGCCCCTGACGCCGGGGACGGGGCCGACGGCTCGACCCGGCCCGAGGGGTGGGGCGCCGGCCAGGTGCTCGCCGGCTTCGCCCGGGCCTGCCGGGGCGCCGGGCTCCCGGTCACCGCGGACCGGGAGCGCACTTTCCTGCAGGCCTGTGCCGCCGTCGGGCTGGGGGAGCAGGCGCGGGTCTACTGGGCCGGTCGGGCGACCCTCACCGCCTCGCCGGCCGACCTGGGCGCCTACGACCGGGTCTTCGCCGGCTGGTTCGGCGGGGTGCCGCTGGACGCGGTGAGCCGCGAGGAGCCGCCGCGGCCCACGACGGTGCAGTCGCCGCTGGAGGACGGCCGGGGCGAGGACGACGCCGACGGGCAGGAGATGCTGCACGCGCTCGCGTCCGCGCAGGAGGTGCTGCGGCACCGCGACGTGGCCGGGCTGTCACCGGCGGACCGGGCGGCGCTGCGCCGCCAGTTCGCGACGCTGCGCCCGCGCCCGCCCACGCGGCGCGGGCGACGGCATACCCGGTCGCGACGAGGGGAGGTGGACGGCCGGGCGACGGTGCGCGCACACCTGCGCAACCTCGGCGAGCCCACCCGGATCCGGTGGCGCGAGCAGGCGGTCCGGCGACGCGGCGTGGTGCTGCTCGTGGACGTCTCCGGCTCGATGAGCTCCTACGCCGACGCGCTGCTGCGGCTGGCGCACACGGTCGTGCAGTCCGCGCCGGCCAGCACCGAGGTCTTCACCGTCGGCACGCGGCTCACCCACGTCACCCGGGCGCTGCGCGAGCGCGACCCCGACCGGGCGCTGCTGGCCGCGGGGGAGACGGTGCCGGACTGGTCGGGCGGGACCCGGCTCGGCGAGGCGGTCGAGGTCTTCCTGCGGCGCTGGGGGCGACGGGGGATGGCCCGCGGTGCGGTCGTCGTCGTGCTCAGCGACGGGTGGGAGCGGCAGGCGCCCGAGGCGCTGGGGGAGCAGATGCGACGGCTGCGCTCGCTGGCGCACCGGGTGGTGTGGGCCAACCCGCACCGCGGCAAGGCGGGGTATGCCCCGGTCCAGGCGGGCATCGTCGCCGCCCTGCCGCACGTCGACGACTTCGTCGCCGGCCACTCGCTGGAGACCTTCGAGGAGCTGCTGGACGTCATCGCGCGCGCCTGACCCGCCGCCGGGCACAGCGTCCCGTGAGAGTCGGGAAGGGTCACGACTTTCACGGGACGCTCTGGCAGCGCGGCTCCCGCTCACCCGTCGGCGGGTGCCTCGCTGCGCGGCGCTGACCGCAGGCGCGCGATGCGCCCCTCGAGCCCGGGATGCTGCTGCAGCAGGTTCCACAGCCACCCGGTGCGCCGCTTCGCGACGTTGGCCTCGGCGAGGGCGTCGAGCGCGGAGGCGAGCCGCTCGGCGCCCACGGTGCGGGCGGCGTAGTCGTCCGCACGCTTCTCCAGCGCGATGCCGACCACACCCTGGACCGTGATGAGCAGGACCGGCACGATCAGCCAGACCGCCGCGAGCACGCCCCACAGCGGCACCGTCTCCAGCAGCCGACCGAGCTGCTCGCGTGCGGCCCAGCCGCCGCCGACGATGAGCAGCAGGGGCAGCAGTGCGGCGCCGGCCTTGATGAGCAGGTGGTGACCCTTGCCGTGCCCCGCCTCGTGCGCGAGGACCGCCTCGAGGTCCTCCTCGCTCAGCACCTCCAGCGCGTGGTCGGTGACGAAGACGTAGCGCAGCTGCGGCAGCACACCGCTGATCGCGGCGTTGACCACCTTGCCGCCGCGGGTGTCGATCATCCGCAGGTCACGGACGCGGACGTCGTGCGCCTCGAGCTGCTCGCGCAGCCGGGACCGGTGCGGTTCCGGCAACTCCCGGGTGCGCATCATGCGGCTGATGAGCATGGGTCCCAGAACCGCCACGACGACCATCACGACCACCAGGAAGGCGAGGTAGGCCCAGGTGTCCCACACCATCACCGCCCCGCCGATGCCGCCGACCACGCCTCCCAGGACGCCGATGACGAGGAAGGCCCGCACCGCCTCCCGCACGGCGCCGCCGGTGCTCTGCTCGGTCCGCCGTAGCTCCCGGTCCGCCGGGACGACCGCGAGGAGCACCGCCAGGACCACCAGCACGAGCGCCAGCAGCAAGAGCGAGAACCGCACCGCGATCGCGAGCCATCCCGGCGCCTCCGGGGCGACCGCGGCGAGCAGCAGGGTCACGCCGTCCTGGCCGCCCAGCAGGGAGCCGGCCACGAGGAGCAGCATCCCCCCGAGCAGCGTCGCGGATGTGGCCACCCGCAGCCGGTGCACCCGCACGTCGCGCTCCTCCTCGCTCGCGACCTGACGACGGGCATACCCGCGCAGCAGGAGGTGGATCACGACCGGCAGGACCACGAGGAGCAGCGCCGGCAGCACCGGAATCCACCACGCCTGGCGATAGGAGATTGCCTCGCCGCCCATGACGACGTCGCCGTCGTGCCGTTTCGGGTCCCCGTCGACGGTGGACCACCGGGGCAGCGACAGGTGCACCTCCCCGCTTTCGGACAGTCCTGCCCACTGCTGTGCCACGCTCGCCGGCACGGTCGCGCCCAGCAGGCTGGTGGCCGTGCCGACCGGCGTGGTGACCTGCACCCGCACCGTGTCCGGGCCGGAGTTGTCGACGACGTCGAGGTCGGCGACCTCCAGCCCGTTCGCCTCCGCGACGTCGCGGACCCGGGCCTCGGCGTCCTCGTGCGGGGTGTCCTCCGGGAAGACGACGCTCACCCGGTCGCGCGAGCCCGGCTCGTCGCGCAGGATCACCTCGCCGGGCCCGTAGTCGTACGGCATCATCCGATCACCGCACAGCGTCCCGGGGGAATCGGGAAGGGTCCCGACTCCCACGGGACCGTCAGGACGGCGCCGGGGGTCCGTGGCACGATCGGACCCATGCGCGATGTCCTGGACCGCCTCGAGGGCTGGTGGGCGGCGGGGGAGACCGCCGCGATGGCCACCGTAGTCGGCACCTGGCGCTCCGCGCCGCGCCAGCCGGGGGCCTCGATGCTGGTGGGGCAGGACGGCGAGGCCGTCGGGTCGGTCTCCGGCGGGTGCGTCGAGGGTGCGGTCTACGAGCTGGGCCAGCAGGTCATCGCCGACGGCACCCCGGTGCTCCAGCGCTACGGCGTCTCCGACGACGAGGCGATGGGGGTAGGTCTGACCTGCGGCGGCATCCTCGACGTCTACGTCGAGCGGGTCTCCCAGGACGACTTCCCGGGGCTCGGCGAGGTGGCCGCCGACATCGGCGCGGGCCGACCGGTGGCCGTGGCCACCGTGGTCGCCCATCCCGATGCCAGCCACGTCGGACGCCGCATGGTGGTCCGCCCCGAGGGCAGGGACACCGCGGGCAGCCTCGGCAGCGACCGGGCGGACGCGGCCGTGTCCGACGACGCCCGGGGCATGCTGGCCCAGGGCCGCACCGCGACCCTGGAGTACGGCCCGGACGGTGAACGTCGCGGCGAGGGGATGCGCGTCTTCGTCGCCTCCTACGCCCCCCGCCCGCGGATGCTCGTCTTCGGCGCGATCGACTTCGCCGCCGCCGTCGCGCGCGTGGGGACCTTCCTCGGCTACCGCGTCACCGTCTGCGACGCCCGACCGGTCTTCGCCACGGCGTCCCGCTTCCCGGAGGCCGAGGAGGTGGTGGTCTCCTGGCCGCACCGGTATGTCGAGGAGCAGGTCGCCGCGGGCGCGCTCGACGAGCGGACGGTCGCCTGCGTGCTCACCCACGACCCGAAGTTCGACGTGCCGCTGCTCGAGGTCCTGCTCGGCGAGGACACGCCCGAGCTCGCCTACATCGGGGCCATGGGGTCGCGCCGCACCCACGAGGACCGGCTGGCCCGGCTGCGCGAGGTCGGCGTGACGGACCCGCAGCTGGAGCGGCTGCGCAGCCCCATCGGTCTGGACCTCGGCGCGCGCACCCCGGAGGAGACCGCGGTGAGCATCGCCTCGGAGATGATCGCCCTGCGCTGGGGCGGGCGCGGGGAGCCGCTGCGCGACACCGAGGGCGAGATCCACCGGCATACCGCGTGAGCCGGATTTAGCGCCCCGTCGCGTGCCCGAATGCCGGTGCGACCGGGCGTCCGCTCATCTGTTGCAGGGTGACCTGGGTCACGGCAGGATCGGCAGGGACAGCGACGTCCCGACTGCCCGACGGAGGGCTGCATGAAGATCACCGTGAAGGTCGACGGCACCAGCTACACCGACGACGTGGAACCCCGGACCCTGCTCGTCTACCACCTGCGCGAGACCCTCGGCAAGACCGGGACCGTGGTGGGCTGCGACACCAGCAACTGCGGCGCCTGCACGGTCCTGCTCGACGGTCGCAGCGTGAAGTCCTGCAACGTCCTCGCCGTCCAGGCCGACGGCCACGAGGTCACCACCATCGAGGGGCTGGCCGACGGGGAGTCTCTCACCCCGGTCCAGGAGGCCTTCCGCGACTGCCACGCTCTGCAGTGCGGCTACTGCACCCCCGGCATGATCATGCAGGCCACCGACCTGCTCAGCAACAACCCGAGTCCCACCGAGGCGGAGGTCCGCGTCGGCATGGAGGGCAACCTGTGCCGGTGCACCGGCTACCACAACATCGTCAAGGCGGTCCTGCAGGCCTCCGGCCAGGGCACCGCCACCGGAGGTGAGCAGTCATGACCGCAGTCGACGACAGGCCGGCCACCGACGCGGCGTCCCCGAGCGGGGAGGTCGGCCGCGACCGGCGCCGCAAGGAGGACCAGCGGCTCATCACCGGCCGCACCAAGTGGACCGACAACCTCCAGCTCCAGGGGATGCTGCACCTGGCGATGGTCCGCAGCCCGGTCGCCCACGCCCGGATCACCGGCGTCGACGCCACCGCGGCCCAGGAGTCACAGGGTGTCATCGCCGTGCTGACCGGCGAGGATGTCAAGGACCTGCAGGGCAGCCTGCCCTGCGCCTGGCCCATCACCGAGGACCAGAAGGCGCCGCCCCACCCGGCCATCGCCGTCGACCGCGTCGCCTTCTCCGGCGAGATCGTCGCCGTCGTCGCCGCCCGCACCGCCGCGGCGGCCCGGGACGCCGCCGAGTTGGTCGACGTCGACTACGAGGACCTGCCCGCGGTGCTCGACCTCAAGGCCGCGGCCGCCGACGAGGCGCTGGCGCACCCCGACCTCGGCACCAACCGCTCGGCCACCTGGGTCTTCGACTCGGCCGAGGCCGGCACCGGCTCCAGCGTCGACGACGCGATCGCGGAGGCCGATGTCGTCGTCGAGCGCGAGTTCCGCCAGCAGCGGCTCATCCCCGCCTTCATGGAGCCACGCTCGACCGTCGTCGACCCCACGGGCGAGCAGTTCGTCATGTGGTCGGCCACCCAGGTGCCGCACATCCTGCGGCTCATGCTGGCGATGACCCTGGGCGTCGACGAGGGCAAGGTGCGCGTCATCGCCCCCGACGTGGGCGGCGGCTTCGGTGGCAAGCTGCAGGTCACCCCGGAGGAGATCATCACCTTCCTCATGGCCCGGCACACCGGCCGGCCATGCAAGTGGACCGAGACCCGCAGCGAGAGCCTGCTCTCGGCCCACCACGCCGCGACCAGTGGCAGAAGCTCACGCTCGCCGCGAGGTCCGACGGCACCGTCACCGGGCTCAAGGTGGAGCTGCTCGCCGACATGGGGGCATACCTCGGCCTGGTCACGCCCGGCGTGCCGATCCTGGGCGCCTTCATGTTCAACTCGATCTACAAGTTCCCCGCCTACCACTTCGCCTGCACCAACGTCTTCACCAACAAGACGTGGACCGACGCCTACCGCGGCGCCGGCCGCCCGGAGGCGACCTTCGCCATCGAGCGGATCATGGACGAGCTCGCGCTCGAGCTGGGGCGCGACCCGATGGAGGTGCGCGAGCAGAACTGGATCACCCACGACGAGTTCCCCTTCACCACGGTGTGCGGGCTGGAGTACGACTCCGGCAACTACGAGGCCGCCACCGACCGCGCCAAGGAGCTCTTCGGGTATGACGAGCTGCGGGCCGAGCAGCGGCGTCGCCGGGAGAGCGGCGACCGGGTCCAGCTCGGGATCGGCATCTCGACGTTCACCGAGATGTGCGGGCTGGCCCCCTCCCGGGTGCTGGGCTCGCTCAACTACGGCGCCGGTGGCTGGGAGCACGCCTCGGTGCGGATGCTGCCGACCGGCAAGGTGGAGGTCATCACCGGGTCCTCCGCCCACGGGCAGGGGCACGAGACCGCCTGGAGCCAGATCGTGGCCGACCAGCTCGGGGTTCCCTTCGAGGACGTCGAGGTGCTGCACGGAGACACCCAGATCAGCCACAAGGGGCTGGACACCTACGGCTCGCGGTCCCTCGTGGTCGGCGGGCAGGCGGTCATCAACGCCGCCAAGAAGGTGATCGAGAAGGCGAAACCGCTCGCGGCGCACCAGCTCGAGGCCAACGTGGACGACCTGGAGTTCCGCGACGGGAAGTTCACCGTCCTGGGCGCCGGCGAGGACCAGGAGGGCATCGGGCTCGCGGGGCTCGCGCTCGCGGTCTTCGCCGCGCACGACCTCCCGGACGGCATGGAGCCGAGCCTGGACGCCGACGCGACCTTCGACCCGGTCAACTTCTCCTTCCCGCACGGCACGCACCTGTGCGCGATGGAGGTCGACACCGAGACCGGGGCGACGACGATGCGGTCCTACGTCTGCGTCGACGACATCGGCAACGTGGTCAACCCGCTCATCGTCGAGGGCCAGGTCCACGGCGGGCTCGTCCAGGGCATCGCCCAGGCGCTGTGGGAGGAGGCGGTCTACGACGACCAGGGGACGCTGGTCTCCGGCTCGTTCGTCGACTACACGCTGCCGACCACGGCGGACACCATCAACTTCGTCACCGACCGCACCACCTCGCCGGCGACGTCGAACGACCTCGGGGTCAAGGGCGTGGGCGAGGCAGGGTGCATCGCCTCCACACCAGCCGTGGTCAACGCGGTGCTCGACGCGATCCGGCAGTACGGCGTCGAGGACATCCTCATGCCCTGCACCCCCGAGCGGGTGTGGCGGGCCATTCAGGAGGGGAACGCCGGAGCACGGGCCGAGACGGCGGAGGACGCCGCCGGTCACTTCGTCCAGGGTGAGCCCAACCAGGACCCACCTGGTCCGTCCGGCACCGGTGACGCGCCGACGTCGACGACCACGACGACGCAGGAAGGCGGTCAGGCATGATTCCCCCCGAGTTCGACTACGCCGCACCCGCGACGGTGGCCGAGGCGCTCGCGCTGCTCGCCGAGCACGGCGACGAGGCCAAGGTCATGTCCGGCGGTCAGTCGTTGCTGCCCGTGCTGCGCATGCGGCTCAACGCGCCCGGCATCGTCGTCGACATCTCCCGGATCGAGGAGATCAAGGGCATCACCGAGGTCGGCGACGCCATCCGGATCGGCGCGGGAGCGACCTACCAGGACGCCCTCGACTCCGACCTCGTCCGGGAGCACCTCGCGCTGCTGCACACCTCCCTCAGGGAGGTCGCCGACGAGCAGATCCGGCACCGCGGCACGGTCTGCGGCGCGCTGGCGCACGCGGATCCGGCGGGTGACGTCGGCGCGCCCGTGCTCGCGCTCGACGGGCGCATGGTCATCCAGGGCCAGGACGGCGAGCGCACCGTCGAGGGCAGCGACTTCTTCGTCGACCTCTTCGAGACCGCGGTCGGCGAGGACGAGCTGCTCGTGGCGGTGGAGATCCCGAAGCACACCGGGTGGGGTGCGCACTACGAGAAGTTCGTGCGCGTGTCGCACCAGTGGGCGATCATCGGCATCGCCGCGGCCGTGAGGGCCGAGGGCGGCACCATCGCCGAGGCCAAGGTCGGGCTGACCAACATGGGTGCCACCCCGCTGCGGGCGACCGCGGTGGAGCAGGCGCTGGTCGGCAAGGAGGCGACCGAGGAGGCGATCGCCGAGGTCTGCGCCCAGGTGGGCGAGGGCACCGATCCACCCTCGGACCTCAACGGCCAGGCGGACTACCGCAAGCACGTCGCCGGGGTGCTCACCCGGCGCGCGGTGCTGGCCGCGGCAGGGGCCTGACCCCATGGCGATGGAGCTGCACCACACCTTCACCGTCGACGCACCCCCGGACCAGACCTGGGCGCTGCTCACCGACCTGGAGCAGGTCGGCGGCTGCTTCCCCGGCGCCACGGTCACCTCGGCGACGGAGCAGGAGTTCACCGGCAACGTCAAGGTCAAGCTGGGCCCGATCGGCGTCACCTACCAGGGCGAGGGCAGGTTCCTCGAGCGCGACGACGAGGCGCACCGGGCTGTCATCGAAGGGCTCGGGAAGGGCCTGCGGGGCCTGGGCAACGCCTCGGCGACGGTCACCCTGCAGCTCGAGCCGGACGGGACCGGCACCCAGGCCGACGTGTTCACCTCGATGAACATCACCGGCAAGCCGGCGCAGTTCGGCCGCGGCGTCATGCAGAGCGTCTCCGACAAGCTGCTCGGCCAGTTCGTCGAGTGCATCGAGGGCAAGCTCACGGCGTGATCCGGTCGTGAGCGAGCACCTGCCGGCGGAGCGCGCGCGGCGACGGGATGCACCGGCTCGTCACCGGGGCGGCCGGCGACGACGACGCCTGGCAGCGGGCGCGGACGACGTGCACCGCCTGCGGCAGCGTCGGCCTCGTGGACGAGGGGTTCCTCACCGGTCGCGGCGACAGCACGACCGGGCACGTGGAGTGGGTGGGGGAGCTGCCGTCGACCGAGATCTTCGGCTTCGCCGCGCTCGACCAGGCCGCCCGGCACCCGGTCCGCGCGCTGCGCTGCCGGGAGTGCCGCCACCTCGAGCTCTTCGCCGAGGAGCACGAGTGAGCCGGACGCCGGTGCCGTTCACGGTGATGGCTAACGAGATCGCGTGGGGAGCGGTGGCATACCGGTGAGCATCGGTGCGGCTGGACCGGTCCTCCGCGCTATGCCGTGTCCAGGCTGACTAGGGTGGCGCCATGACCTCGACGCACGACGACCTCGCCGCCTCCAGCACCGCCGAGGAGGAGGCGGTCCGGATCTGCAAGGAGCTCATCCGGATCGACACCAGCAACTACGGCGACGGCAGCGGGCCGGGGGAGCGGGCCGCAACGGACTACGTCGTGGAGCTGCTCCGGGAGGTCGGGCTGGACCCGCAGGTCACCGCGCCCGCGGACCACCCCGAGCGGACCAGCGTCGTCGTGCGGACCCCGGGCCGGGACAGCTCCCGACCGGGCCTGGTCCTGCACGGCCACCTCGACGTCGTCCCCGCGGCGGCCGAGGACTGGTCCGTCGACCCGTTCGAGGCCGTGGAGAAGGACGGCATGATCTGGGGCCGCGGCGCGGTCGACATGAAGGACATGGACGCCATGCTGCTGGCGACCCTGCGCCAGCTCGTCCGGTCCGGGGAGAAGCCTCCGCGCGACATCGTCTGGGCCTTCTTCGCCGACGAGGAGGCCGGGGGCACGCAGGGCGCCGGGCACGTCGTCGCCGAGCACCCGGAGTGGTTCGAGGGCTGCACCGAGGCGATCAGCGAGGTCGGGGGCTTCTCGATCACCCTGCCGGACCACGCGACCGGGGCGCCGACGCGGGCATACCTGCTGCAGACGGCGGAGAAGGGGATCGCGTGGCTGCGGCTGCACGCGCGCGGTCGCGCAGGGCACGGCTCGGTCCCCAACCCCGAGAACGCCATCGTGCGGCTGGCCGAGGCGATCGCCCGGATCGACGCTCACGAGTGGCCGCGCACCTACATCGCCTCGGTGCGCGAGCTCTTCGACGGGGTCGAGCGCGTCACCGGGGAGGGCTGGAGCGAGGAGCGGGTCGAGGACGTGCTGACCCGGCTCGGTGGGGCGCGCCGCTTCGTCGAGGGCACGCTGCAGGACACCTCGAACTTCTCGATGCTCGACTCCGGCTACAAGATGAACGTCATTCCGCAGAGCGCCTCCGCCTCGCTGGACTGCCGCTTCCTCCCGGGGCACGAGGAGGAGCTGCTCGGCACGATCCGGGAGCTGGCCGGCGAGCACGTCGAGGTCGAGATCGAGCACAAGGACGTCGCGCTGGAGGCGCCGAGCAGCGGCGAGCTCGTCGACTCCGTGAAGCGCGCGCTGCTCAAGGAGGACCCGGGTGCGCACGTCCTGCCCTACTGCCTGTCCGGCGGCACCGACAACAAGCACCTCTCCCGGCTCGGCATCACCGGCTACGGCTTCGCGCCGCTGCGGCTGCCCGAGGACCTCGACTTCGTCGGCATGTTTCACGGCGTGGACGAGCGCGTCCCGGTCGACGCCATCCGGTTCGGCACGCGGGTGCTGGGCCAGCTGATCGCTGACTGCTGACAGACCGCGCGGCCGGTCGTCGCAGACCGTGCGGCCGGTCGCGAGAGGCGGTCAGGCGGTGCGGCGGACGCGGATGATCTTGCGGCGCAACAGCACGCGGCGCACGCCCCCGAGGTAGACCCGGACCCGGGCCAGCTCCCACGCGCCGTACTCCGCGTGCTCGGTGAGCGCCTGCCGCACCTCACCGCGCCCCTGGTCGCGGTGGAAGGTGAGCTCGCGGTACTCGTACTCCACCATGGCCGCCCAGCATAGGCACCCCTTCTCGGCCTGGGGAGACAACCCGCCGCGCGGAAGCGATCCGCGCTACCGTCACCCCATGACCGCAGACCCGCGTGCCGCCCTGACCGCCCTCGTCGCCGCCCTCGAGACCCACCTGGAGACCTCGGCCGTCAGCCGCGGCGAGGACGACCCGGCGGTGATCGAGGCCTACGAGCGGATCGCCGAGGCGTTCACCGCCTACGACGACGCGCTCATGGACGCCTACGGCGAGGTGACGCCGCTGGAGGTCTACGACGACGACCTCGCGAGCGACGACGACGAGGACGCAGATGACGGCGAGGACGATGACGACCTCGACGACGACCTGGACGACGACGATCTCGACGAGGAGCTCGACGACCCGGAGGTGGAGGACGACGACGAGGCTCTCGACGACACCACCTCGGGACGGCACTGATCCGTGCGGCTGGGGCTGAGCTGCGGCTTCTGGGGGCAGGGACGCGACGAGGACAATCTCGCGCTGGTGCGCCGCGCCGACGAGCTGGGGGTGGACGTCGTCTGGGTCGCCGAGGCGTATGGGCCCGACTCCGTGACGATCCTGTCCTACCTCGCGGCGCAGACCGAGCGGATTGGGTTGGGCGCGGGCGTGATGCAGATCCCGGCGCGGACCCCGGCAGCGACGGCGATGGCGGCAGTCAGCCTGGACAGCCTGTCGAAGGGACGCTTCCGGCTCGGCCTGGGCGTCAGCGGGCCACAGGTCTCCGAGGGCTGGCACGGCGTCCGGTTCGCCAAGCCGTTGGCCCGGACGCGGGAGTATGCCCAGATCGTCCGGACCGCGCTGCGGCACCGGCCGGTGAGCCACGAGGGAGAGTTCTTCACCCTCCCGCTGCCCGACGGGCCGGGCAAGGCCCTGCGGCTCACGCACGTCCACCGGCCGTCCATCCCGATCTACCTCGCCGCCGTCGGCCCGAAGAACCTCGAGCTCGCGGGGGAGATCGCCGAGGGTTGGCTCGGGGTCTTCGTGGCACCTGACTTCTTCGCCGAGCAGCGCGAGCACCTCGAGGCCGGGATGCGGCGGCGGGCCGACCCGCTGCCGGACGGTGGCTTCCAGACCGACGCCACCGTCGCGCTCGCCACCGGTGAGGACCTGGAGGCCTGCGCCCGCACCGTGAGCCCCTACCCGGCGCTCTACGTCGGCGGCATGGGCAGCCGGGAGCACAACTTCTACAACCAGCTCGCCTGCCGGATGGGCTACGAGCGGGAGGCGCAACAGGTGCAGGAGCTCTACCTCGACCGGCGCTGGGCCGAGGCGGCGGCGGCGCTGCCGCCGCAGTTCGTCGACGACACCAGCCTGCTCGGCGACGTCGACCGGATCACCGGGCGGATGCGGCGCTACCAGGACGCCGGCATCACCAGCCTCACGGTGGCGCCGTGGGGCACGGATCTCGAGGCCCGCATGCAGGGGCTCGAGGCCGCCGTCGAGGCGCACTCCCGGCTCGGGGGGTCCTGATGGCGATCTGCGTCCTGGTGCGCCACGGCCGCACCCAAGCCAACGCCGACGGGGTCCTGGCCGGGTGGAGCCCCGGTCTCGGGCTCGACGACACCGGCGCCCAGCAGGCGCGTCGCGTGGGCGAGCGGCTCGCCGCGACGCCGCTCGCCGCGGTGGTCGCCAGCCCGCTGCAGCGCTGCCAGGAGACCGCCGCCGCCCTGCTCGCGGCGCAGCCCGCCGACCGTGCGGTCGACAGGCATACCGAGGACGGGTTGGGGGAGGCGCGCTACGGCGCGTGGACCGGCAGGCCGCTGAAAGAGCTGGCGGACGACCCGCTGTGGCGGGCGGTGCAGGACGAGCCCTCGTCGGTGACCTTCCCCGCGGACGAGGCCTTCGCGCACGAGTCGATGGCCGACATGGCTGACCGGGCGGTGCGCGCCGTCGCACGCTGGGACGCGCAGATCGAGTCCGAGCACGGCCCGGGCGCGGTCTGGGTCGCGGTGAGCCACGGCGACGTCATCAAGGCGATCCTGGCCGACGCCCTCGCCACCCGGCTCGACGACTTCCAGCGCATCGTGGTCGACCCGGCCTCGATCAGCCTGGTGCACCGCACGGCCACCCGACCCTTCGTCCTGCGCACCAACGACACCGGCAGCGACCCGCTGGACCTCTCCGGGCTGGTCGCCCGGGTGAGCAGCGAGGGGGCCTCGGGAGACGCCGACGTCGGAGGTGGCGCGGGACACGGGGGCGGTGGCGACAGCGGTTCCCCACCTCCCAGGACGTAGGCTGACGGCATGGCTGAGCACGTCTTCGACCCGCCGGAGCGGTGCGTCGCCGGCAGCGTCGGTCCTCCCGGGGGCCGCACCTTCTTCCTCCAGGCCAGCGACGGCCAGCGGGTGATGACGGTCTCGCTGGAGAAGGAGCAGGTGCGCCTGCTGGGGGAGTCCCTCGTGGAGATGCTGGACGACGTGGCCGGGGACGAGGGCAGCGAGGAGGCCGCCGAGGCCTTTACCGACAACGCGCCGCTCGACACCCCCATCGAGGACGACTTCCGCGTGCAGCGGCTCTCCGTCGCCTGGGAGGCGGGGCAGCGCCGCATCGTGCTCGAAGCCTACGACCGTCCGAGCGAGGAGGATGTCGCCGAGCTGAGCGGCGAGGAGGAGCCGGCCGACCTGCCGTGGGCGGGTCTGCCCCCACAGTCCCTCCGGATCGTCCTGGAGCCCGGCCGGGCGCGCGCCTTCGCGCAGCGGTGCACCGCCTCGATCGAGGGTGGCCGCCCGTCCTGCCCGTTCTGCGGCCAGCCGCTCGACCCCGGAGGCCACATCTGCCCCCGCGCCAACGGCTACCGCCGCTGACGTGCGGGAGGACGAGGCGCTGGCCCTGCTGCGGGACTGCGCGCTGGAGCCGGTCGGACGGCTGACCCAGGCCTCCAACCTCACCCTCCTCGTCGAACTCGCGCAGGACGGCGCCGCCACGGGTCACCGGGCCGTCTACAAGCCGGCGCGGGGTGAGCGACCGCTCCACGACTTCCCGCCCGCCTCGCTCGCCGCGCGTGAGGTCGCGGCGTATGCCGTGTCCCGCGCCGGTGGTTTCGACCTGGTGCCGCCCACGGTCCTGCGTGACGGCCCGCTCGGGGAGGGGTCGGTGCAGTGGTGGGTCGAGCAGCAGCCCGAGCGGCTCGTCGACCCCTCGGCCGGGCTGGTCGACGTGCTCGCGCCCGAGGACCTGGAGCCGGGCTGGCGGGCGGTCGTCCAGGCCGAGGACGAGCACGGCTCGCCGGTCGTGGTGGCGCACGCGGACGACCCCCGGTTGCGGACGATGGCCACCCTGGACGTCGTCCTCAACAACGCCGACCGCAAGGCGGCCCACCTGACGATCGACGTCGAGGGCCGGTTGCGTGGCTTCGACCACGGCCTCGCGCTGCACGAGGACGACAAGCTGCGCACCGTCCTGTGGGGCTTCGCGGGTGAGGCGTTGCCCGAGGAGGACCGGCGACGCGTGGCGGCCGTGGTCGACGTGCTGGCGGAGGCCGGGGAGACGGCCGACCTGCTCGCGACCCTGCTGAGCCCGGCCGAGCTGACCGCGCTGCGGCACCGCACGGAGGCACTGCTGGAGGCGGGCATCCTCCCGATGCCGTCGGCCGACCGTTACCCCCTTCCCTGGCCGCTCTGGTGAGCGCCCGGTCCAGCCTCGGCTCCCGTTGGTCCGGGCTCTGGGGGAGGGACGGACTGGTGAGGACGGGCGATTGGGGTGGCGTCAGGGGCGAGGGTTAGGCTCCCCGACGTGATGACCTGGTCGACCACCGACGTCCCACGGCTGCCGATCGACCACGACGGTAGACCCGTCCGGGTCCATGACACCGCCACCGGATCCCTGGTCTCGGTCGGCGGTGGCGACGGCGAGGGCCGCGCGCGCCTCTACGTGTGCGGCATCACCCCCTACGACGCCACCCACCTCGGGCACGCCGCCACCTACGTCACCTTCGACGTGCTGCAGCGCGCCTGGCGGGACGCGGGGCTCCAGGTCACCTACGTCCAGAACGTCACCGACGTCGACGAGCCGCTGCTGGAGCGGGCCGAGCGCGACGGGATCGACTGGCGCGAGCTGGCGTCCCGCGAGATCGGGTTGTTCTTCGAGGACATGGAGGCGCTGCGGGTGCTGCCGCCGGACCACTACGTCGGTGCGGTCGAGGGCATCCCGGACGACGTCAGCGCGGTGGAGCGGCTGCTCGCGGCCGGCACGGCATACCGGCTGGCGGTGCCCGACGGGGAGCCGGTCGCCGAGGGAGCCACCGGCGAGGACGTCTACCTCGACCTGGCGACCCAGCCGAGCTTCGGGGCCGTCTCGGGCTGGAGCCGGGCGGAGATGATGGAGGTCTTCGCCGACCGCGGGGGCGACCCTGACCGGGAGGGCAAGCGGGACCCGCTGGACCCGCTGCTCTGGCGCTCCGGACGCGCGGGGGAGCCGCACTGGGACGGCGCCTCGCTCGGCCAGGGACGCCCGGGCTGGCACATCGAGTGCTCCACGATCGCCCAGCGCTACCTCGGCGCCGCCTTCGACGTGCAGGGCGGCGGCACCGACCTGGTCTTCCCGCACCACGAGATGAGCGCCGTCCAGGCGGCCGCGCTGTGCGGGGACGACTGCTTCGCGCGTGCCTACGTGCACCAGGCGATGGTCGGGCTCGACGGCGGCAAGATGAGCAAGAGCAGGGGCAACCTCGTGCTCGTGTCCCGGCTCCGGGCCTCCGGCGTCGACCCGATGGCGATCCGGCTGGCCCTGCTCTCGAAGCGTTACCGCACCGAGTGGGAGTGGACCGACCAGGTCCTGCGCGAGGCCGTGGAACGGCTCGAGCTGTGGCGCCGGGCGAGCGACATGGCTGCCCACGACACGGTCACCGAGATCGGTCGGTCCACCGTCCTCCGGCTGCGGGAGCGTCTCGCCGACGACCTCGACACCCCCGGCGCGCTCGACGCGGTCGACGACTGGGCGACGACCGTCGCGGCGGGCGAGCCCGCCTCAGGCCTGGTCCCGCGCGCGGTCGACGCGCTCCTCGGGGTGCAGCTCTGAGACCAGCGTCCGCCCGACCTCGGCGAGATCCGTCGGCGACAGCCCCTCCAGCGTGCCGACCTGCATCGCCCCGGGCAGGCTCGGCACCGCGACGGTGTGCGGGACCACCAGCGTCGGGACCCCGGCCGCCGTCGCGGCGGTGGCCCCGGTGAAGGAGTCCTCGACGGCGACCGCGCGTCGCGGCTCCACGCCCAGCCGGCGCGCCGCGTCGAGGTAAGCCTCGGGATGCGGCTTGCCGCGGCTCACCTGGTCGCCGGTGACGACGGCGTCGAAGGTGCCTGCGGGGAGGTGATCCACGAGCACGTCGGCGAGCTCGGTCCACGACATCGTGACCAGGGCGCACGGCACACCGGCCGCGCGGACGGCCCGCAGCAGCTCGACGGCCCCCGGACGCCACGGGACGTGCGCCCGGGTCCGCCGCACCACGCCGGTGAGGAGCCTGCGCACCACGTCCTCCGGCTCCCCCTGGACCGGGGTGCGCTCGAGGATCATCCGGGCCGAGGTCAGCAGGTCCTGCCCGACGAGGTCGTGGGCGTCGTCGTCGGTCCACGTGCCCCCGGCCTGCTCGACGAGGAGGTACTCCTCGGCGATCCAGGACGGCTCGGTGTCGACGATGGTGCCGTCCATGTCCCACAGGACGGCGGCGGGCAGCGAGGGCTGGTCGAGGTGCTGGCGCGTCACGCCTCCACGCTAGAGCAGAGCGTCTAGGGTGGTCGCACGGTGCCGATCAGGAAGGTGAGGCAGTGATCGAGCTGCAGGAGACGGGCGAGCTGCGCGACCCGATCGTCATCGCGGCCTCGAGGGATGGAACGACGCGGGCGAGTGCGCCTCCAGCGTCGTGGAGCACCTGGCGCAGGTGTGGGACGCCGAGGTGGTCGCCGCGATCGACCCGGAGGACTTCTACGACTTCCAGGTCAACCGCCCGCAGGTGCTCACCGTGGACGGCCGCAGGATGATCCGGTGGCCGAGCACCCGGGTGATGCTCGCCCGCAACACCCCCTTGGGCCGGGACGTGCTGCTGGTGCTGGGCATCGAGCCCTCGGTCCGGTGGCGGACCTTCGCCAGCGACCTACTCGCCTACCTGCTGTCGCGGGACGTCCAGCTGATGATCGTGCTCGGCGGCCTGCTGGCCGACGTCGCGCACACCCGACCCATCCCGGTCAGCGTCAGCTCCGAGGACGCCGAGCTGCTGGCCAGCAGTGAAGACATCGAGCCGAGCACCTACGAGGGCCCGACCGGCATCGTGGGCGTGCTCTCGGACGAGGCGCGGCAGCAGGACGTCCCGACCCTGTCCTGCTGGGCAGCCGTCCCGCACTACGCCGGGGGCCCGCCCTCGCCGAAGGCCTCGCTGGCGCTGCTGGGGCAGCTGGAGGAGCTGCTCGACTGCGTCATCGACGACACCGCGATCACCGAGTCGGCACGGGCCTGGGAGCGCGGGGTCGACGACCTCGCCTCGACCGACGAGGAGGTCGCCGACTACGTCCGCCAGCTCGAGGAGGCGCAGGACACCGCCGACCTTCCAGAGGCCTCCGGCGACGCGATCGCCAAGGAGTTCGAGCGCTACCTGCGGCGGCGCGACGACGGCTCACCCCGCGGCTGACCCCACGTCCTGCCCGGTGTCGACCCGCCCCGCCGACCGCGGGTCCAGCGCCAGCAGGGTCGCGCCCTCCGGCAGCGGTGGCGGCGTCCCACCCCAGGCCGGGCAGTGCTCCTGGAAGGAGCACCAGGTGCAGGCCCGGCCCCGCCGCGGGCGCCAGTCACCGGAGACGGCGACCTGCTCGATGGCCGCCCACAGCGCACGGATCTTGCGCTCGGTGGCCCGCAGCTCGGCCTCGGTGGGGTCGATCCACAGCACCGTCCGGTCGCCCAGGTAGACCAGCTGCAGCCGCCGCGGCAGGACCCCGCGGCTGCGCCACAGCGCGAGCGCGTAGAACTTCAGCTGGAACAGCGCCCGACCCTCGAAGGTCTCCGAGGGTGCGCGACCGGTCTTGTAGTCCACCACCCGCAGCGCCCCGTCCGGCGCCGCGTCCAGGCGGTCGACATACCCGCGGATGACCAGCCCGTCCAGGTCGGCCTCGACGTAGAGCTCACGCTCGGCCGGCTCCAGCCTCGTCGGGTCCTCCAGCTCGAACCAGCGCGCCAGCAGCCCGTCGGCCGCACCGGCGGTGTCGGCGGCGGCGAGCCCGGCCAGCTCCGGCTCCTGCGCGACCATGCGCTCCCACTCGGCGGGGACCAGGGCGGTCGCCTGCTCCAGGGTGCGCTCCTGCGCCGGACGGTCGAAGATGCGGTCCAGGACCGCGTGCACGAGGCTCCCGCGGGCGGCGGCCGCGCTCGGCGGCTCGGGGAGGCGGTCGACGACCCGCAGCCGGTAGAGCAGCGGGCACTGCATGAAGTCGGCCGCCCGCGAGGGGGAGAGGGCACGGGCGCAGTCCTCGGTGCCCGGCTCCATGCGCCGCACTCTACGCTCGGAGGATGGAGCGACAGCCCGGGTGGCGCATCGGCACCCTGTCCGGAATCCCGATCTACCTCGGTCGCAGCTGGGTCCTCGTCGCCGTCGTCATGGTCGCCCTCTTCGGGCCGACGGTGGGGCGCGTCCTGCCCGAGCTGGGGCTGTGGAGCTATGCCGTCGCCCTCGTCTTCGTGCTGCTGCTGTTGGTCTCCGTGCTCGTGCACGAGGCGGCGCACGCCCTCGTCGCGCAGCGCGTCGGCTTCGGTGTCTCCCGGATCGTCGCCGACTTCTGGGGCGGCCACACCGCGCACGACGGGGCCGGCGGGACGCCCGGGCGCAGCGCGGCGGTCGCGGTGGTCGGGCCGCTGGCCAACGGGCTGCTCGCCGTGCTCGGCTGGTGGTCGTGGACCCTGGTGGACGGCACCGGCGTCCCGCTCCTGCTGGCGTATGCCTTCACCTGGGCCAACTCCTTCGTGGCGGTCTTCAACCTCGTCCCCGGGCTGCCGCTGGACGGGGGCTACCTGTTGGAGGCCCTGGTCTGGAAGGTGTCCGGCGACCGGCACGTCGGCACCATCACCGCCGGCTGGGCCGGTCGCGCCGTCGTCGTGCTCGTGGCCCTCGCGCTGCTCCTGCCGCCGCTGCTGCAGGGGGATCGCGTGCCGTTCACCCGCGTCGCGTGGGTGGCCCTCGTGGGGCTCTTCCTGTGGCAGGGCGCCAGCCAGGCGATCAAGGTCGGCGTCCACGGCCGCCGTGCCTCCCGCCGACGGCTCGGTGACGCCGCCCTGCCCGCCGGTGTCGTCCGCAACGACGAGCCGCTGCACACCGTCGCCTGGTCCGAGCGGCCGGTGTGGGTCGTGCTCGACGCGGACGGGCGCCCCGAGGGCCTCGTCGACCCCCCCTCGCTGCAGCAGGTCCCGCGCGAGCAGTGGACCGGCACCCCGGTCTCGGCCGTGGCGGTCCGGCTCCCCAGCGGCTGGGCTGTGCCGATGCGCCCGAGGCGAGGCTCGACGGCGTCATCGACGTCATGCGCCGGTCCGGGTCCGGCGTCGTCGCCCTGCTGGACGACGACGGCCGGCCCTGGGGCGTGGTGAGCACGCACGAGCTCACCGGCGCACCGCTCGTAGACTGACCAGGTGAGCAGGCCGACGGGCGCCGACATGCGGCGCGGACCCTTTCGGGCGGGCGACCGCGTGCAGCTGACCGATCCCAAGGGACGGATGCACACCATCACCCTGGAGGTCGGCAAGGAGTTCCACACCCACCGCGGCCACCTGCGGCACGACGACCTCATCGACGCCCCCGACGGCTCGGTCGTGCGGCACACCTCCGGCGCCGAGTACCTCGCGCTGCGCCCGCTGCTCTCCGACTTCGTCCTCTCCATGCCGCGCGCGCCCAGGTCGTCTACCCCAAGGACGCCGGACAGATCGTGACGTATGCCGACATCTTCCCCGGCGCGGTCGTCGTCGAGGCGGGTGTGGGCTCCGGGGCGCTCTCGCTGTCGCTGCTGCGCGCGGTGGGGGAGTCCGGCCGGCTGCTGAGCTTCGAGCGGCGCGAGGACTTCGCCGACATCGCCCGGGCCAACGCCCGGTCCTTCTTCGGCCTGGACCACCCGGCCTGGACGGTGACCGTGGGCGACCTCGTGGAGGCGCTCCCGGACGCGGTGGAGCCGGGCACGGTGGACCGGGTGGTCCTCGACATGCTCGCGCCTGGGACTGCCTCGGCGTCGTGGGGGAGGCGCTCGCCCCGGGCGGCGTGCTCATCTGCTACGTCGCCACCACCACCCAGCTCTCGCGGGTCGCCGAGGCGGCCAGGGCGGCCGGCGGCTGGACCGAGCCGCAGGCGTGGGAGTCGATGGTGCGCGGGTGGCACCTGGAAGGGCTCGCGGTCCGCCCCGAGCACCGGATGCACGGGCATACCGGCTTCCTCGTGAGCCTGCGCCGGCTGGCGCCCGGCACCGACGCGCCGCTGCGCAAGAAGCGCCCGGCGCCCGGCGCCTACGGGGAGGACTACACCCCTGCCACCGGGGAGTGGGAGGCTGCGACCTGGGCGAACGCCCGGTGTCGGACAAGAAGCTGCGCCGCACCCGGCGCGACGCCGAGGCCACCGCCACCCGGGTGACCGGGTCCGACACCGAGCCGGAGGAGGAGACGTGACCGACCCGACGCCGCGCGAGCGGCACCTGCAGCAGCAGGTGCAGACCCTCACCTCCCGGGTGACCGAGCTCCGGGGGCGCAACGAGGCGCTGAGCACCACGCTGTCCAGCGCGAAGAAACAGATCGAGGGGCTGCGCGAGGACCTGGACGCCCTCGCCTCGCCCCCGCTGACCATGGGCCTGGTGCTGCGGCTCGTCGACGGCGACGCCGACGTCTCGGTGGCAGGGCGCCGGATCCGCACGACGATCTCCTCCGAGGTCGACAGCACGGCGTTGCACCCCGGTCGCGAGGTGCTGCTCAACGACGCCCAGGCGATCGTCGGCGTCGCCGGCTACGAGCGGGCCGGGGACGTCGTGACCTGCAAGGAGGTCCACGACGACGGGCGGCTCACGGTGCTCGTGCGGGGCGAGGACGAGCGGATCGCCCACCGCGCCGGGTCGGTGGCGCAGGAGCAGGTACGGGTGGGTGACGCGCTGCTGCTCGACTCCCGCAGCGGCTTCGTCACCGAGCGGATCGAACGCCCCGAGGTGACCGAGCTCATGCTCGAGGAGGTGCCCGACATCTCCTACGACGACATCGGTGGCCTGGGCGGCCAGATCGAGCAGATCCGGGACGCCGTCGAGCTGCCCTTCCTGCACGCCGAGCTCTACGAGAGCCACCAGCTGCGTCCACCCAAGGGGGTCCTGCTCTACGGTCCGCCCGGGTGCGGCAAGACGCTCATCGCCAAGGCCGTCGCCGCCTCGCTCGCCCGGCAGGCGGCGGAGCAGAAGGGCCTCACCGCGGCGGTCGCCCGCAGCTACTTCCTCAACATCAAGGGCCCCGAGCTGCTCAACAAGTACGTCGGGGAGACCGAGCGGCACATCCGGATGATCTTTCAGCGGGCGCGGGAGAAGTCGGCCGAGGGCGACCCGGTGGTGGTCTTCTTCGACGAGATGGAGTCGCTCTTCCGCACCCGCGGCTCGGGCGTCTCCTCCGACGTCGAGACGACGATCGTGCCCCAGCTGCTCGCCGAGATCGACGGGGTGGAGCGGCTCGACAACGTCATCGTCATCGGCGCCTCCAACCGGGAGGACATGATCGACCCCGCCATCCTGCGTCCGGGGCGCCTGGACGTGAAGATCAAGATCGAGCGGCCCGACGCGGAGGGTGCCCGTGACATCTTCGGCAAGTACCTCACCACCGACATCCCGCTGCACCCCAGCGTCCTGGACGCGCACGGCGGGGACCGGGCGGTCGGCGTCGCGGCGCTCATCGACGGCGTCGTGGAGCGGATGTATGCCGTGTCCCCGGCCAACGCCTTCCTCGAGGTGACCTACGCCGGCGGTGACAAGGAGGTGCTCTACTTCCGCGACTTCGCCTCCGGTGCGATGGTCCACAACATCGTCGACCGCGCCAAGAAGCTGGCGATCAAGGACGTCCTGACCCGCGGCGAGGAGGGGCTGCGCGAGCGGCACCTGGAGCAGGCATACCTCGACGAGTTCAAGGAGAACGAGGACCTGACGGGCACCACCAACCCGGACGACTGGGCCCGGGTGTCCGGCAAGAAGGGCGAGCGGATCACCTACATCCGCACCCTCGTCGGCGACGCCTCCGGCACCCAGCCGGGCCGCTCGGTCGACCTCGGGGAGCGCTGAGCGGCTGGACCGCCCGCGGACGCGGACGTGCGGGCGGGTGTGTCCGGCGGCGGGGATAGGGTCTGAGGCATGGCAGCCGGCGCGGACGAGAAGACCACCTCGAGGTCAGCCTCGCAGCCGCCGCCCGCCACCCCCACCACGGCGATCATCGTCGTGCTCGCGCTGTGCGGCACGCTCGTCTCGCTGCAGCAGACCCTCGTGCTGCCGCTGCTGCCCGACTTCCCGGAGATCCTGGGCACGACCAGCGACAACGCCTCCTGGCTGGTCACCGTCACGCTGCTCACCGCGGCCGTCGGCACCCCGATCGTGTCCCGGCTCGCCGACATGTTCGGCAAGCGGCTCATGCTCATCATCTGCATGTGGGCCGTCATCGCCGGCTCGGTCGTCTCCGCGCTCAGCAGCGAGCTCGCGCTCGTCGTCGTGGGCCGCGGGCTGAGCGGCCTCGGTGCCTGCCTGGTGCCGGTCGGCATCAGCATCATGCGCGACCACCTGCCGGCCGACCGGGTCGGCTCCGGCGTCGCGCTGATGTCGGCGACCCTCGGTATCGGCGGCGCGATCGGTATGCCGCTGGCCGGCGTGATCTACGAGAACCTCGACTGGCACGCGCTCTTCTACGTCTCCGGCGGCTTCGCGGTGATCATGCTCGTCGCGGTGCACCTCGTCGTGCCGGAGTCGACGGTGAAGACCCGCGGCCGGTTCGACTTCGCCGGGGCGCTCATGCTGTCGGTCGCGCTGACCTGCTTCCTGCTGGCGGTGAGCAAGGCCGGCACGTGGGGCTGGGGATCGCCCATCACCCTGAGCCTGCTGGTCGGTGCGGGCCTGGTCTCGCCGCATGGGTGCCGTGGGAGCTGCGCACCGGCCAGCCCCTGGTCGACATCCGCACCTCGACCCGGCGCACCGTGCTGCTCACCAACGCCGCGTCGGTGCTCATCGGCTTCGCGATGTTCGCCAACTTCCTCACTTCCGCGCAGCAGGTGCAGATGCCTGCGGAGACCGGCTACGGCTTCGGGTTGTCCGTGGTCTCGACAGGGCTGGTCATGCTGCCCTCCGGCCTGCTCATGGTCGCCATGTCGCCGGTCTCGGCGGGCCTCATCACCCGCTACGGGCCGCGGGCGGTGCTCATCGCCGGCGCGGTGACCATCGCCCTGGGCTTCATCGGCCGGTCGCTGCTGCACGGCAGCGTGCTCGAGGTGGTCATCACCTCCAGCGTGGCCTCGCTCGGCACCGCGCTGGCCTTCGCGGCGATGCCCACGCTCATCATGCGGGCGGTGCCCATCACCGAGACCGCCTCGGCCAACGGTCTCAACACGCTGCTGCGCTCGCTCGGCACCTCCTCGGCCTCGGCGCTGGTCGCGGCGGTCTTCGCGGCCTCGATGGTGCAGACGTCCAGCGGGGAGATGGCGCCGCGCTTCGAGGCATACCAGCTGATTTTCTGGGCGGGCGCCGGGGCGTCGCTGGGGGGTGCGCTCATCGCGGCCTTCATCCGCCGCCCGCAGCGGGCGCACGCCGGCGCCGAGGGTGACGCGCACGAGCCGGTGGGGGAGCGGACCGAGGTCAAGCTCGGCGGCGAGCTGCCCGAGCTGCTCGTGCGGGGTCAGGTCGTGGGCCCGCAGGGCCGCCCGCTGCGGCAGGCGGTCACGACCGTGCTGCGTCCCGACGGCCGCCACATCGACTGGGGCCGCACCGACAACGAGGGCCGCTACACCCTGGCGCTGCCGGAGCCCGGGCCCTATCTGCTCGTCGTGTCGGCCGACGGCTGGGCGCCGCAGTCCGCCCTGGTCGAGCTGTCCGTCGGGCACGAGGAGAACGTCACCATGGCCAAACGGCTGCTGCTCTCGGGGCACATCACCGACGACGGGACACCGATGGCGGAGGTGCTCATCTCGCTCATCAAGCACTCCGGTGAGTTCGTCGGCACCTGCCACACCGACGAGGAGGGGCACTACGAGATCGGACTGCCGCCGCCGGGGCGCTACGTGCTCACCGCGGTCGACCACGGGACCGGGCGCACCCGGTCGCGGGCGCTGACGGTGCTCGCGACGTCGACGACGCTGGACCTGGACATCGTCACCGGGGTGCCGCGTCCGCGCGTGGACGCCTGACCTCCGGTGCGGTAGACATGACCCATGGGCCGACGCGGGGTGGGGGTGCTGCTCGTCGTCGGCCTGACCACCCCTGCCATGGGTGGTTGCGGGTTGCTGGACGGGGTGCCGCCCTGCTTCTCGCAGACGCAGCCGTCGCTGCCGACGCCGGAGACGGTCCGGGACCACCTGGACCACGCAGCCGCGGGCCAGCAGGTCTACGACGCCGTCGTGGACGGGGACGAGGAGCGCGTCGCCGAGCTGGTCCGCGGGGACGAGCAGCTCCTGGGCACGCGCGTGGTCCTGCCCGACGGGGTGCGGCCCGGGGACGGCAACGACGGCGACCTGCTCACCTTCGCCGTCGCCGGATGTGACGGCGAGATGGTGGCCACGCTGCTGGACCTGGGTGCCGACCCGGACGGCGAGGCCCCCGGCCTGGCCCTGACGTATGCCCTGCTCGCGGACGACCTCGACCTCGCCGAGCAGCTGCTCGGGGCGAGCGCCGACCCCGACGCGCACGGCCCGGACACGGCACCACCGATGCAGGAGGTCCTCCTCTTCGAGCGGCCGGCGTCGGTCGGCCTGCTGCTGGACCACGGCGCCGACCCCGACCGGGCCGAGCCGGTCAGCGGCGCGACACCGCTGGGGTCCGCGCTGACCTTCGGGGACCTGGAGTCCGCGTGCCTGCTCCTGGAGGCGGGGGCCAACCCCTGGCAGGTCGGGGTGCAGGGCACGCTGCCCGCGTGGCAGCTCACCCAGGAGCTGGAGGACGACGGGGCCGACCAGACCCGGCGCGAGCTGCTGGCCGAGGCACGCGACCCCGACCTCCCGTGGCCGCCCCCGGGCCCGCCGGAGACGACGGCCCGCTTCCTCTCCGGCGAGTGGCCGACGCCACGGATGGAGGCCGCCGGCTTCGTCGCGAGCGAGGGTGCCCTGCGTTCCATGCGGCGCAGTGCAGGGGAGTGAGTCCGCCGTGGTCAGGGTCGCTGCCGACCGGGGTCACCCGGTCCACCGGAGGGCGTGAGGAGGTCCGCCTCGGCGACGTCTGCCGCGGCGGCCACGCCGGCCAGCCGCAGGGCCTCGACCAGCTCGGCGGCCCAGGTCTGCTGCCAGCCGCGCACCCCGTCCTCGCCGTCGACCAGGCCGAGCACCGGAGCACGCCCGGCGAGCACGAGGTCGGCCCCGCCGGCGAGGGCGACGAGCACGTCCAGGCCGGTGCGGACGCCGCCGTCCACGTAGACCTCGGTCCCCGGTCCGACGGTCGCCCGGACCTCAGGCAGGGCGGTCGCCGTCGACACGACCCGGTCCAGCTGGCGCCCGCCGTGGTTGGAGACCCACACGGCGTCGGCGCCCGCGTCCCGGCAGCGCACGGCCTCGTCGCCGCGCAGGACCCCCTTGACGACGACCGGCAGGCCGGTGCGCTCGTGCAGCCATCCGAGGTCCTCGGGGGAGAGGTCGGTGGCCTTCTGCGCGCCGGGGGTCAGCTGACCGTCGGGCGGGAAGTTCACCCGCCGCAGGGCGGGGTCGGTGGTCTCCCAGACGGTGGCACCGGCATACCTCTTGGTGCTCACGACCGGCGTGTCCACGGTGAGGACCACCGCGCCGGCTCCCGCCTCGACGGCGCGCTCGAGCAGCTGCAGCGACAGGTCCCGGTCCTGGGTGAGGTAGGCCTGCAGCCACCAGCGGACCCCGGTGGCGCCGACGTCGGCGAAGGTGGAGCCGGCGTTGCTCGAGACCACGAGCAGCTGGCCGGCCGCGGCGCAGGCCCGCGCCATCGCGACCTCGCCCTCGGGGTGCACGGCCCGCTGCAGGGTGGTGGGGGCCACGGCGAAGGGCAGGGCCAGCTCCTCACCGAGCGCCCGGGCGCGCAGGTCGACGGTGGTCACGTCGCGCAGCACCCGGGGCCGCAGCCGGACCCCGGCCCAGGCGTCCGCCGCCTCGGCGGCGGACACACCGTGCCCGGTGCCGGTGAGGAGGTACTCCAGCACCGGGGCGGGCAGCACCTCCCGGGCGCGGGCCAGGGCCTCGTCGTAGCGGTAGGTCGCGCTCACCCGGGGCACGCTACCGGGGGAGGGCACGGCTCGTGACAGGATCGGCGCCATGGGAGTCCGCCGGGTCATGGGCATCGAGACCGAGCTGGGGATCACCAGCACCCAGCTGGACCCGGCCGGGCGCCCGGTGACCCCGATGGTGCTCTCCGGCCAGGTGGTCCGGGCGTATGCCGCCGGCGCGGCCCCGGGGGCGGCGCTCCCCTCCGGCGCGGGGTGGGACTACGCCGACGAGACGCCGCTGCGGGACGCCCGCGGCTTCGAGATGGCGCGGGCGCTGGCCGACCGCTCCCAGCTCACCGATGTCGAGGACCCGACGATCGCGACCTCGGTGCTGTCCAACGGGGCCCGCTTCTACGTCGACCACGCGCACCCGGAGTACTCCTCGCCCGAGGTCACCGGGCCGCTCGCGGCCGTCCGCTACGACCGGGCGGGGGAGGAGGTCGCCTGGGGCGCGGTGCGGACCCTGGCCGAGGAGGGGCTGGAGGTGCGGCTCTACAAGAACAACGTCGACGGCAAGGGCGCGTCCTACGGCACCCACGAGAACTACCTGGTGCCCCGCGCGGTGCCCTTCGACCGGTTGGCACGGCTGCTCATCCCCTTCCTCGTCGCGCGACCGGTCATCGCCGGTGCCGGGCGGGTGGGGATCGGCCAGGCGAGCGAGCAGCCCGGCTTCCAGCTCTCGCAGCGCGCGGACTACCTGGAGGCCGAGGTCGGGCTGGAGACGACGCTGCGCCGCCCCATCGTCAACACCCGGGACGAGCCGCACGCGACCCCGCACCTGCACCGGCGGCTGCACGTCATCGTCGGTGACGCCACGATGGCCGACGTCACCACCTATCTCGCGCTGGGTTCGCTGTCGGCCGTGCTCCGCGTCATCGAGACGCACCCCGAGCTGTTGGAGGGTATGCCGCTCGCCCACCCGGTCGCCGCCGCGCAGGCGATCAGCCACGACCCGTCGCTGCAGGTCACGGTGCCGCTGGCCGACGGCCGCGAGATGACCGGCGTGGACCTGGTCGAGGCGCACCTGGAGGCCGCCGAGCGGGCCGCGGCCTCGGGCCACGAGGCCTGGGATGACCCGGACGACACCGAGACCGACGAGGTGCTCGGCCGCTGGCGCGAGGTCCTCGACACGCTGCGCCGCGACCCGTCGCAGGCCGCGGGACAGGTCGAGTGGGTGGCCAAGCACCAGCTGCTGGAGCGCTTCCGGGAGCGCGGGGGCGCGGGCTGGGACGACCCGCGGATCGCGGCCATGGACATCCAGTGGCACGACCTCGACCCCGGGCGGGGCCTGGCCCGCAAGCTGCGCGCCGCCGGCCAGCTGGAGCGGCTGGTCACGCCGGAGGAGGTCGCCGCCGCGGTCACGGAGCCGCCGTCGGACACACGGGCCTGGTTCAGGGGCGAGGCGGTGCGGCGCTACGGCGCGGCCGGGGGACTCCGGGCGGCGTCCTGGGACTCGGTGGTGCTCGTCGACGACCGGGGCGGCCTGCGCCGGGTGCGCATGGACGAGCCGACCAGCGGCAGCCGGGCGGCTGTCGTCGGGCTGCTGGACCGGCATACCTCCGCGGCGAGCCTGCTCTCCGAGCTCGCCAGCGAGGACGTCTGACCCCGGACTGCTCCCGTGCCGGCGACACGCCCATGACGAACGGCTCCAGCGTTCACGTGAACGTTGTGGCCGATCGAGAGGGGAGTGTCGCCGGGACGGCGTGACCAGGGGCGTGCGTGGGAGGTCTGGCCTAGGGTAGGACCATGTCGCAGCAGCACTTCGAGCGTCGTGACCGGGAGTCAGAACGAGGCGGCGAGCCCGGCCCGGACCCCACCCCGCCACCCACCGCGCCCGCCGCGCAGAGCGCCGAGCGGGACGCTGCGCTGGACTCCCTCCTCGACGAGATCGACGGCGTCCTGGAGAGCAACGCCACCGAGTTCGTGCACGGCTTCGTGCAGAAGGGCGGCGAGTGAAGCAGCGGGTGATGGGCGTCGAGACCGAGTTCGGCGTCAACGCCACCTTCCGGGGCGGCTCCCGGCTCTCGCCGGAGGAGGTCTCGCGCTACCTCTTCCGCAAGGTCGTGGCCTGGGGCCGCTCCTCCAACGTCTTCCTCGGCAACGGCTCCCGGCTCTACCTCGACGTCGGGTCTCACCCGGAGTACGCCACCGCGGAGTGCACCGACCTGCTCGACGTCGTCGCCCACGACCGGGCCGGGGAGATCATCGTCCAGGACCTCGCGGACGACGCCGAGCAGCGGCTCGCGGAGGAGGGCTTCGACGCCACCGTCTACGTGCTGAAGAACAACGTCGACTCGCGCGGCAACTCCTACGGCTCGCACGAGAACTACCTCATCGAGCGCCGCACCCGCATGGAGCGGGTCACCGAGACCCTGGTGCCCTTCCTCGTCACCCGGCAGCTGGTCACCGGCGCCGGCCGGCTGCACGTCACCGAGCAACGGGCGACCTACCTCGTCTCGCAGCGCGCGGACCACATGTGGGAGGACCTCAGCTCGGCCACCACCCGGTCCCGCCCGATCATCAACACCCGCGACGAGCCGCACGCCGACCCGGAGAAGCACCGCCGTCTGCACGTCATCGTCGGCGACTCCACGATGAGCCAGACCACGACGCTGCTGCGCCTCGGCACCACCGACCTGGTGCTGCAGATGCTCGAGGCCGGCACCGTCGTGCCCGACCTGGTGCTCGCCAACCCCATGCAGGCGATCCGCGACATCTCCCGCGACCCCACGGGTCGGGTGCCGCTGCGGCTGCGTCGGGGTGGCACCGTCACCGCGCTGGAGGTCCAGCAGCAGCTGCTCGAGCTCGTGACGAGGTATACCGAGGCCGCCGGGATCGGGAGAGAGGGGGCATACCGGGACGTGCTGGAGCTGTGGGGGCGCGGGCTGGAGGCGATCGCCACCGACCGGCTGCACCTCGTCGACACCGAGATCGAGTGGGTGATGAAGAAGAAGCTGCTCGACTCCTACGCCGCGCGGCACGGTCTGGACGCGTGGGACCCACGGCTGCAGCAGCTCGACCTGGCCTGGCACGACATCCACGCCCGGCGCGGGCTGGTGCGGATCCTGGAGCGCTCCGGCGCCGCCCGGACCGTGGTGGACGAGGACCGGATCAGGAGTGCCACGACCGACCCGCCGCAGACCCGGGCCCGGCTGCGTGGCGACTTCGTGCGGGTGGCCGCCGAGCACCGGCGCGACTTCACCGTCGACTGGGTGCACCTCAAGCTCAACGACACCGCCGCGCGGACGGTGATCTGCAAGGACCCCTTCGCCTGGCAGGACGAGCGGGTGGACGCGCTGCTCGAGCACGTCCGTGCCTCCGGTGGTGCTCCCACCTGACGTCCAGTCGACCGGGTTAGGCTGGCGGGGAGACGACGATTCCCCGATTCTGCAAAGGACGCTCCGTGCGCTCTTCCCGACTGCGCTACCTCGCGGCTGCGGCCGCACCCCTCATCTTCCTCGCGGCGTGCAGCCCGGACTCCTCCGGCGAGGGCGACGACGCGAGCGCGACCAGCTCGCCGGGGGACGACGCGGCCGCGACCAGCGCCGCCCCGAACGGCGACCTGGCCGACGTGGAGGTCGACACCGAGGGCGAGGCCCCGGCCCTGACGTGGGACGACGAGCCGTTCGCCGACGGTGACCTGCCCTTCGTCGCGGGCGGCACGGAGACGCGCAACCTGGCCGAGGGCGACGGCGAGGAGGTGGCCGAGGGTCACGAGGTCCAGGTGCAGTACCTCGCCGTCAACGGCACCTCGGGCGAGGAGCTCGTCTCGACCTTCCCGAACGACGAGTCGGTCACCCTCGACCTCGGCGACGAGGCGCTCTTCCCGGCCTTCCGGGAGCAGCTGCCCGGCATGGCTGTGGGCGACGAGTTCCTCATGGCGATCCCCGCGAGCGAGGCCTTCGGCGAGGCCGGCAGCGCCCAGCTCGGGGTCGGCCCGACCGACACGATGCTGTTCTACATGAGTGTCCAGGACACCGGGGAGCCGCTGACCGAGGCGCAGGGCGAGGAGGTCGAGCCGCAGGAGGGCCTACCCACCGTGACCATGGGCGACACCGGCCCGGAGATCGACGTCGAGGGCGTCGAGGCACCGGACCAGCTCGTGGCCCAGCAGCTGATCCAGGGGGAGCGCCCCGAGGTGGTCGCCGGTCAGACCATCCGGGTCCACTACACCGGCGTGAAGCTGTCCGACGGCGAGCAGTTCGACAGCTCCTGGGAGCGGGGCGAGCCCAGCGAGTTCCCCATCGGCGTCGGCTCGGTCATCGCCGGGTGGGACGAGGGGCTCGTCGGCCAGCCGATCGGGTCCCGCGTGCTGCTCGTCGTCCCGGCCGCCGAGGCCTACGGCGAGGCCGAGGAGGAGACCGAGGGCGAGACCGCGAGCCCGCAGCACGAGCTCGCCGGCGAGGACCTGGTCTTCGTCGTCGACATCCTCGGCGCCTCCTGACCCATCACCCACCGAGCGCCGCGAATGGTGGCCCCACGACCCACCGAGCGCCGCGAATGGTTGGCCGGCGCACGGCATACCTGACATCATCACGACAAGGAGCACCTCATGACCGAGTCCCCCTTCGGCCGCGTCCAGAAGGCCAAGCCCGAGATCGACTTCCCCGGTGACGAGCCGCCCACCGAGCTACAGGTCGAGGACCTCGAGGTCGGCAAGGGCGCGGAGGCGACCGCTGGGTCGACGATCTCGGCCCACTACGTCGGGGTGTCCTGGTCCACCGGCGAGGAGTTCGACGCGTCCTGGAACCGCGGCGAGCCGCTCACCTTCACCGCCGGTGTCGGTCAGGTCATCCAGGGCTGGGACCAGGGTCTGCTCGGGATGAAGGTCGGTGGCCGCCGCAAGATCGTCATCCCGCCGCACCTGGGGTATGGCGACCGCGGCGCGGGCGCTGCCATCAAGGGTGGCGAGACGCTGATCTTCGTCGTGGACCTGGTCGACGTCCGCTGACCAGCTGGAGGCATACCGGGCAACCATTCACGACGCCCGGTCGGGTCTGGGGCAACCATGGGCGGCGCCCGGTGGTCAGGGGGAGGAGTCGGTGAGGCGGGCGCGGTCGCGCTCCAGCCACGCCATGACCGGCGTCGCGAGCACCCCGTGCACGACGACCGAGAGCACGATCGTGAAGACGCAGGTGGCCCAGAGCCACCGCTCGCCGGTCCAGCTCGCCTCGGAGAGGGCGTAGGACAAGTAGTAGAGCGTCCCCACGCCGCGGATGCCGAAGAAGGCGGTGATGGCCCGCTCGCGCCGCGCGAGCGGTCGGTGCACGTCCTCGGCCGTGCGCCAGCGCCCGACCGCCAGGGCGGCCCACCCGGACAGCGGCCGGATGAGCAGCACCAGCGCGACGCCGACGAGCACACCACGCCAGTCGAGGTGCTCCAGCGCCCCGTCGGTGAGCGCGATGCCGACGAAGAGCAGCACGACGAGCGTCAGCAGCCGTTCCAGTCGTTCCACCACACCGTGCATGTGCTCGTGGAACTCGTGCCGGCGCGCCTGGGAGCGCATCGCCATCGCGCAGACGAAGACCGACAAGAAGCCGTAGCCCTGCGCCACCTCGGCGACGCCGTAGGACACCAGCATCGCGGCCAGCGCCAGCAGCGCCTCGCCCTGCTCGGCGAGCCGCAGCGCCTGCTGGCGCGACCGGAAGGCGATGTAGGCCATGAGCCACCCGACCGCGAGGCCGACCACGAGCCCGATGACGACCTTGCCGACCAGCTCGAAGCCCAGCCACCGCCACCCCCACTCCGCGACCGGCCCGAGGGTCACGAGGAAGATCGCGGCGTAGACGAAGGGGAAGGCCAGCGCGTCGTTGAGGCCGGCCTCGGAGGTCAGCGCGAAGCGCACCTCGTCGTGGTCGGTGATCTCGTCGTCGTGCAACTGGTCGACGACGTCACCGGCGTCCTGCCGGCCGCCCGAGGCCTCGTCGTCACCGCCCTCGTCATCGCGCCCGGGACGGCGGATCGCCGGCCCGTCGACCTGCACGTCGCTCGCCAGCACCGGGTCGGTCGGCGCGAGCACGGCACCCAGCAGCAGTGCCTGGGCCACACCGAGCCCCAGCCCCCACCAGCCCAGCAGGAAGACGCCCGCGATGGTGAGCGGCATCGCGATCCCGAGCAGCTTCCAGGTCGCCGCCCAGGTGCGGAAGGTGCCGGGGTGCCGCCAGGTCAGCGGCCGGTCCAGCGCCAGACCCACGCCCATGAGCGCGAGCAGCACGGTGAACTCGGTGACGTGCTCGATCGTCTCCCGCTGGTCGGTGGGGTCGAAGGAGAAGCCGGAGCCGAACGGCAGCAGGCCGATGAGCGCGCCGACGACGATGAGGATGACCGGCGCCGAGAGCCAGGCGCGGGTGAGCAGGCTGGGCAGCGCGACCGCGAGCAGCAGCACCGCGCCGCCGAGCAGGAAGACCAGGTCGGAGGACATCGCCGCCTCAGGCGTCCGCGAACTTGACGAGGTATGCCGTGGCGCCAGGGGAGTCCATGGCGGTCACCCTAGATCCCCGACCAGCGTCGCGGCGTGCCGACCAGCCACGGCGGCGACGAGGAAGCTCGCAGGGTCCTCCTCCAGGCCGCGGCCCATCGTGGACAGGGTCACCGGGACGTCCCGCAGCGCGTCGAGGAGCCCGCAGGTGTCCACGTCGACCACGGTGAGGTGGGGCGCGTCGTCGGCCAGCGCCCGGGCCTCCTCCCGCACCCGACGCAGGCAGCTCGCCAGCGGGTCCGTCAGGCGGTCCGTCGTCGCCGGCACCGGCACGTCGGCCGCGTGGGCCAGGACCCGGCCGAAGGCCGTGGCGCTGTGGTGCGACAGTCCGCGGTGCCGCTCGCGGGCGTCCGCCTGCGACACCCGCAGCCCGGCCACCGGCCGTCCGCCCAGGACCCCCGCGGCGTTGAGCGCCTCGCCCGCGGCCACCCCGGAGAAGCCCCACCGGGTGTCGGTGCCCAGATTGCCCGGTCCCTGCACGACCACCGCGAGGTCGGCACCGACGACGTGCCGGGCCGCGAGCAGGGCGGTGTGCACCGTGACCGCCTCAAGGTCGCCGCCATAGGCCTGCCCGGCGGTGATGTTCGCCGCGAGCCACCCCGCGTCGCGCAGCCCGGCCACCGTGCGCGACCACGCCAGCGGCAACGCCCCGCCGTCGGTCATGACATAGGCGACCCGGGCGCGGGGTGCTCGTTCGCGGACGCCCGCGAGCACCGCGGGCAGCGCCGAGTGCAGGTCGGTGGCGAGGACGGGCAGTCCGTCGAGGTCGTCGGCCTCGGCCAGCGTGCCGTGGTGCTCGCCCTCGGGGTCGTCCACGCCGAGCACCATCGGCTGCAGCGGGGTGTAGCGCGCCTTGACCAGGTGACCCGGCGCCGGGTGCGTCGTCCCCGGCCAGGCGCCCGGCCGGTCCGGGATCGCGACGACGAGGGCATACCCCCCGGTGCCCAGTCCCCGCTCCAGCGCGGTGATGTTGAGCAGCACCCGGTCGCCGATCACCGGTGCGCCGACCAGCTCGAGGTAGGCGAGCGCCCGCACGGTCGCGTCGCCGTCCAGGTCGACGGAGACGACCACCACCCCGTCCCAGCCGGGCAGCAGCTCGCGCACCCGACCCTCGCGCCACGTCATCACGACAGGTGAGCCTATAGATGCCCGGGTCCGGGGAGCCCGGACGGTAGCCTGTCGGACCATGGCGACGAAGGCGAGCGCGGGGGTCAGCCCTGCCACGGCGAAGACCGAACGCCTGCTCAACCTCGTGATCGCCCTGCTGCACACGCGGCAGCCGCTGTCCAAGGCCAAGCTGCGCCAGGCGGTGCCCGACTACGCCGCGGGCAGCGTCGAGGCCTTCGAGCGGATGTTCGAGCGGGACAAGGACGAGCTGCGGGCGCTGGGCATCCCGCTGCGCACCGAGCCGATCGACGCCTTCTTCGACGACGAGCCGGGCTACCGCATCGACCAGCGGGAGTACGCCCTGCCCGAGATCGACTTCGCCCCGGACGAGCTCGCGGTGCTGGGCCTGGCCGCGCGCTCCTGGAGCCAGGCCAGCCTCGCCGGGCCGCCGCGCAGGCGCTGCGCAAGCTGGACGCGGCCGGGGTGGTGCGCGACGAGTCGTCGGTCGCCGGGATCGAGCCGCTGCTGCACACCCCCGACCCGGCCTTCGAGCCGGTCCGGGATGCGGTCCTGACCCGCACGCCGATCACCTTCGACTACCGCGGCGGCAGCGGCGACCTCGCGCACCGTCGGGTCGAGCCCTGGGGGCTCACGAGCTGGCACGGCCGGTGGTACCTCACGGCCCACGACCTCGACCGCGAGGCGCCACGGGTCTTCCGGCTCGACCGCGTCGTCGGCACGCCGAAGCGTTCCGGCCGGGCCGGGGGGTATGCCGTCCCCGACGACCTCGACACGCTCGCCATGATCCGGCGCAGCGCCGGGGAGGACCCGCCGTCGGACCGGACCGCGCGGCTGCTCCTGCGCGACGGCGCGGCGGCCTCGCTGCGCCGCCGGGGGACGGCCACGACGGGTGGGGACGCACCCGAGGGCTGGAGTCTCGTGGACGTGGCCGCCGGGTCGTGGCCGCGCCTGGCGCGTGAGGTCTGCGCCGCGGGCCCCGACGTCCGTGTCGTCGACCCGCCGGAGCTGGCGACGCTCGTCGCCGACCAGCTCCGTGCGGTGGTCGCGGCGCACGGTGGGCAGGAGGGCTGATGGCCACCTACGAGAGCGCGACCTCCCGCGTGTCCCGGATGCTGACGATGGTCCCCTGGCTGGTGCACCGCCAGGGCATCGATCTGTCCACGGCGGCCGCCGAGCTCGGCGTCACCGAGGAGCAGGTCGTCGAGGACCTGCAGGTGCTCTTCCTGTGCGGGCTGCCCGGGCACTACCCGGACGACCTCATCGAGGCCTCCTGGGAGGGCGGCCGGGTCTTCGTCGGCAACGCCGACACCATCGCCCGCCCGCTGCGGCTGGGACGCGACGAGGCGCTGGCCCTCATCGTCGCGCTCCGCGCCCTGGCGGCGACACCGGGGCTGGCCGAGCGGGACGCCATCGACCGGGCGCTGGCCAAGCTCGAGGCGGCCGCGGGGGAGGGCGCCACAGGGGCCGCCCAGGTGCAGGTCGCCCTGGAGCAGCCCGTCGACGACGAGCTCGCCGGACGGGTGCGCACCGGCCTGACCGAGCGACGGCGCCTGCACCTGCGCTACACCTCGGCCAGCCGCGACGAGACCACCGAGCGCGACGTCGACCCGCTGCGGGTGCTCTCGGTCGACGGCCGGTGGTACCTCGAGGGGTGGTGCCACCGCGCCCAGGACCTCCGGCTGTTCCGGCTCGACCGGATCGAGGCGGTCGACGTCCTCGACACGGACGCCACACCGCCGGAGGAGCTGCCGACCCGCGCGGTCGGGACCGGGGTATACCGTCCCGACCCGCAGGACCAGACCGTCACCCTCGACCTCGCGCCGGCCTCGGCCTGGGTGGCCGAGCAGATCCCGGCCGAGGAGGTCGCGACGCTCGAGGACGGCTCGGTGCGGATGACCCTGCGCGTGGCCGACCCGCGCTGGCTGGTGCGGCTCGTCCTGCGCGAGGGCGGTGGGGTCACGGTCCTTGAGCCGGCGGGCATGGTCACTGCTGTCCGCGAGGCCGCGGCGGCGGGCCTCGCCGGCGTCACGGGCGGCGACGGGACCGGCGACCGGAACACCCCCGGGGGGCGCCGCCCGTTAGACTGACGGACGTCACCGCCCGTGGCAGGTGTCCGCGGGCCCCGATCGAGAGCGAGCATCCCCCATGCGTCTCCAGGCCTGGCACATCGTGGTCCTCATCGTGGCCTTCGTCCTGCTCTTCGGGTGGAAGAACCTGCCCAACATGGCTCGGTCCATGGGGGAGTCGATGCGCGTCTTCAAGTCGGAGGTCGACCAGATGAAGGACGAGGGCGAGGCCCGGAAGGACGCCAAGGACTCCGAGCGGCCCGCCCTCGACGAGCGCAGCAAGAGCGGCGACACCGACACCGCCCGCGCCGAGTACGACGCGATGAAGCGTCGCGAGGGCGGCGAGGGCGCCGGCACCGGCGCCTGAGCGTCCTGCTCGCCTCCCATCACACTCGTCGTGGCCCGCACCGACCGCCCGAGCCGGCGCCGCCGGGACCCCCAGGGTCGGATGGCGCTGGCCGAGCACTTCCGGGAGCTGCGCAACCGGCTGACGATCAGCGTCCTGGCGATCGGTGTGCTCTCGGTGGTGGGGTGGTACTGGTACGACGAGATCTTCTCCTTCGTGAACGCACCCATCGTCAACGTCGCTCGAGAGCGCGGAGATGACGAGGTGATGCTGCGCTTCCGCAACATCACCGAGCCCTTCGCCATGCAGCTGCGGGTGGCCGTCTTCAGCGGCATCCTGCTGGCGAGCCCGATCTGGCTGTGGCAGATCTGGGCCTTCCTGCTGCCCGGCCTCACCCGCCCGGAGAAGCGGATCGCGCTGTCCTACTTCTTCATCTCGATCCCGCTGTTCTTCGCCGGCGCGGCGCTGGCCGCCTTCACCTTCCCGCGGCTGGTCGCGATCCTGCTCAGCTTCACCCCTGTGGGTGCGGCCAACCTGCCTGATGCGCAGGACTTCCTGACGCTGTGGCTCTACTTCATGCTCGCCTTCGGCCTGGCGTTCCTGCTGCCGGTCGTGCTGGTGGCCGCCAACCAGATCGGGGTCCTGTCCGCCCGGATGATGCTGCGCAGCTGGCGGGTCGTCCTCTTCGGCATCCTCGTCTTCTCGGCCTTCATGACCCCGGACCCCAGCGCGTGGACCATGCTGGCCATGGCCTCCCCGGTCTTCGCCCTCTACTGGTGCGCGGTCGGCGTCGCCTTCCTCATGGAGCGCCGCCGGGCGAAGAAGAACCCGGACCGCTATGCCGGACTCTCGCCCGACGAGGCAACCCCCCTGTCATGAGGTATGCGCTCGCCCACGGCCGACGCTCGGGCCGGCGGGGCGGGGCGGTCCTGGGCGAGCAGGCCGTGCGGCGGCTCCGTGCCGAGGGCCACGACGTGGTGGAGGTCGTCGGCGACTCGCTGGAGCAGGTGCGGGCGGCGTGCGCGGCGCTCGTGGCGGACGGCGTCGACGTGCTGGCGGTCGCCGGCGGGGACGGCCTGGTGAGCCTGGGCGCCGACGTCTGCGCCGGCGCGGGCACGACGCTGGGCGTCCTGCCCGCCGGCACCGGCAATGACAACGCCCGCAGCCTGCGTCTCCCGCGCGAGCCCGACGCCGCGATCGACGTGCTCCTGACCGGCACCCCGCGCACCGTGGACACCCTGCACCTCAGCGACCTGGACCGAAGTGTGCTCGGCTCGGTCTGCTGCGCGCTGGACGCCCGGATCAACGCCCGCGCCAACGAGTGGCCACGCTGGCTCGGCGCCAGCAGCTACACGCTCTCCGCGCTCGTCGAGATCGCCCTGCTGCGCCGCCAGCCGCCGCTGCACTACCGGCTCGAGGTCGACGGCCGGACCCGCGACCTCGACGCCCTCATCGTGGTCGCGGCGACGATGCCCTACCTCGGCGGCGGGCTACCGCTCGCCCCCGACGCCGACCCGGCCGACGGCCTGCTGGACCTGGTCGTCGTGAGCCCCGTCTCGCCGCCCGAGGCGGTCGGGCTGCTGCGCGCGATCCGGGCGGGACGGCATACCTCCCACCCGGCGGTGCACCTCACCCGGGCCCGGGAGGTGCTCGTCGAGGGCCCACCGGACATCGTCGCCCACGGGGACGGCGAGCCGCTCGCGGCGCTGCCCCTGGGCGTGCGGGTCGACCCCGCGAGCCTGCGGGTGCTCACCCCCGCCTGACGTAGCCTGGAGGCATGTCCACCCCCGCGGAGCGATATGCGGCCTCGCGTGCACGCGCGAGGTGGGAGTCCACCCCGGCGGGGCGGTTCACCGCCTCCCTCGGCTTCGAGCCCGACCCCTTCCAGCTGGAGGCGATCGAGGCGGTGCAGGGCGGCGCCGGCGTGCTCGTCGCGGCGCCCACGGGGGCGGGCAAGACCGTGGTCGGCGAGTTCGCCGTGGCCCTCGCCCTGGAGACCGGCCGCAAGGCGTTCTACACGACCCCGATCAAGGCGCTGTCCAACCAGAAGTACCACGACCTCGTCGCCCGCCACGGCCCCGACAAGGTCGGCCTCCTCACCGGCGACTCCTCCATCAACGGCGAGGCGCCGGTGGTCGTCATGACGACCGAGGTCCTGCGCAACATGATGTATGCCTCCTCGCCCACCCTGGAGGGACTCGGCTTCGTCGTCATGGACGAGGTGCACTACCTCGCCGACCGCTGGCGCGGTGCGGTCTGGGAGGAGGTCATCATCCACCTGCCGGAGTCGGTGCAGGTGATCTCGCTGTCGGCGACGGTCAGCAACGCCGAGGAGTTCGGCGACTGGCTGCGGCAGGTCCGTGGCCGCGGCGACGCCGGCTCGCTGCGGGTCATCGTCTCCGAGCACCGGCCGGTGCCGCTGTGGCAGCACATGATGGTCGGCCAGCGGATGTACGACCTCTTCGTCACCGACGGCACCCGGGCCGACCCCGGCACCGACGGCACCACCCGGGTGAACCCCGAGCTGCTGCAGGCGATCTCGGCCGCCGAGCGGTCCGCCCGCTCCGAGGGCGGGTGGCGCCGGGAGGACGCCGGCGGGCCCCGCGGCCGACGGGGCGACCGGCGCGCCAAGGGAGGTCCGAGAGGGGCTCGGGACGACCGGCGGGGCGGTCGTGGCAGCGCTCAGGGCCGGGGCCCGCGCCCGGCCGAGCGCGGCCGCCGCGACGACGGCGCGCAGAGCATGCGCTACAGCCGCGGTGACGCCGGCTTGGCGCGCGGGTCGCTGCCCGGCGGGGTCGCCAGCCGGGCCCAGGTCATCGACCGGCTCGACCGCGAGGCGCTGCTGCCGGCGATCACCTTCATCTTCAGCCGGGCCGGCTGCGACGCCGCGGTCCAGCAGCTCCTGGGGCGCGGAACCCGGCTCATCCCCGAGGAGCAGGGGCAGACGATCCGCGCGCTCGTGGCCGAGCGGGTGGCGGAGGTCGACCCCGCCGACCTCGGGGTGCTGGGCTACCACGACTTCGTCGAGGGGCTCTCGCGCGGCTACGCCGCCCACCACGCAGGCATGCTGCCGCTGTTCCGGGAGATCGTCGAGGAGCTCTTCACCGCCGGGCAGGTCCGGTCCGTCTTCGCCACCGAGACCCTGGCGCTCGGGATCAACATGCCCGCCCGCACCGTCGTGCTGGAGAAGCTGGTGAAGTTCAACGGCGAAGAGCACGCACCGGTCACCCCGGCGGAGTACACCCAGCTCACCGGGCGCGCCGGGCGTCGCGGCATCGACGTCGAGGGGCACGCCGTGGTCCTGTGGCGCCGCGGCGTGGACCCGATGGACGTCGCCGGCCTCGCCTCGACCCGCACCTACCCGCTGCGCAGCTCCTTCCGGCCCAGCTCCAACATGGCGGTCAACCTCGTGGCGCAGTACGGCCGGGAGCGCGCCCACGAGCTGCTGCAGTCCAGCTTCGCGCAGTTCCAGGCCGACCGCTCCGTCGTGGGGCTGACGACCCAGGTGCGGCACAACCTCGAGGCGCTGGAGGGGTATGCCGCGTCCATGGTGTGCGACCGCGGCGACTTCCGGGAGTACGGCCGGCTGCGGCACGAGCTGTCCGAGCTGGAGAAGAAGGCGGCGCGGACCCGGCAGGCGCAGCGGCGCAGCCACATCGGCGAGGCACTGGAGACGCTCGAGCCGGGGCAGGTGGTCCAGCTCGACGGCGGGCGGCACGGCACGATGGCGGTCGTCGTCAAGGGCGCCCGGGGCCGCTCCGCCGGGCCCGAGCCCACCGTGGTCACCTCGCACGGCCGGGTGCAGCGGCTGACCGTCGCGGGTTTCCGCGACGTGCCCGAGGTCATCGGCAGCCTCAAGATCCCCTCGCACTTCAACGAGCGCAGCCCCAAGGCCCGCAAAGACCTCGCCGCGGCGCTGCGCAGCACGGTGCGCGAGCCGGTCCCCGGACAGCGCGGGCGCGACCGGGACGCCGGCAGACCGGCCGGAGTGGAGGCGCAGGTGGAGGAGCTGCGCGCGCAGCTGGCCGCGCACCCGTGCCACAGCTGCCCCGAGCGGGAGGACCACGCGCGCTGGTCGGCGCGGTGGTGGAAGCTGCGCAAGGAGACCGACGACCTGCAGCGCCGCGTCTCGCACCGCACCGGCACCCTCGCCGCGACCTTCGAGCGGATCTGCGACCTGCTGTCGGCGACCGGCTACCTCAGCGAGGACGGCCTGGAGGTGACGCCCGAGGGACAGCGGCTGCGGCGGATCTACACCGAGCTCGACCTCGTGGTGGCCGAGGCGCTGCGGCGCGGCACCTGGCGGCGCCTGACGCCCGCCGACCTCGCCTCCGTCGTCTCCGCGCTGGTCCACGAGGCGCGCGGCGACGAGCCGGGGGACCCGCCTACGCCCAGCGTCGAGGTCGCCGAGGCACTGGGGGAGATGGCAGCGATCTGGACGCAGGTGCAGTCAGGCAAGCTCGCGCACAACCTCACCGGCGACCGCGAGCTCGACCCCGGCATCACCTGGATGGTGCACCGCTGGGCCTCGGGCCGTGGCCTGGAGGAGGTGCTGCGCTCGGGCGACCTGTCGGCCGGTGACTTCGTGCGCCGCGCGAAGCAGGTCGTCGACCTGCTCGGGCAGATCGCGCAGGCCGCGGACGAGGAGGTCGCCGCCACGGCGCGGCGCGCCTCCTCGGCGATGCTCCGCGGTGTCGTCGCCGCCGACCGGCTCGACTGAGCACGCGAGGACCCAACGGTGCGGGTGAGGATGCTCGCGCAGCGAGCCTGGTTGCCCGGAACAGAGCTGACGCGCGAGCGCAGGGAGCGCCGGGCCGTCCCGGTGCTGCGTAGTCTTGGCCCATGGCCGAGATCGTCGTCTGCTCCCCGCTCCGCACCCCCGTCGGGGGATTCCTCGGCAGCCTGGCGAGCCTGTCCGCCGCCGACCTCGGGACCCGGCTGCTGCAGGTCCTGCTGGAGCGCACCGGGCTGCAGGACGGCGACGTCGACGACGTGATCCTCGGCAACGCCAACCCCTCGGGCGAGATCCCGGCCCTCGGCCGCATCGTCGCGCTCAACGCCGGGCTGGAGTCCGCACCCGGTGTGCAGCTGGACCGGCGCTGCGGGTCCGGCCTGCAGGCGGTGCTCACCGCGGCGTCGCAGGTCGCGAGCGGTGGCAGCCGGCTCGTCGTCGCCGGGGGAGCGGAGTCGATGAGCAGCGTCGAGCACTACGCCCTGCTGCGCCAGGGCGTCCGGGCCGGCGTCGAGCTGGCCGACCGGCTCGCCCGGGCGCGCTCGACCGCGGGCGGCGAGCACCACCCCGTCCCGGGAGGCATGATCGAGACGGCGGAGAACCTGCGGCGCGACTACGCAATCTCCCGGGAGGCGCAGGACGCGCTGGCGGTGCGCTCGCACCAGCGGGCGTCCGCCGCCCAGCGGGAGGGCCGGTTCGAGGCCGAGCTGGTCCCGATCGAGGTGAGCAGCCGTAGGGGCGTCACCGTCGTCGACACCGACGAGCACGTGAGACCCGACACCGACCAGGCGACCCTGGCCGGGCTGCGGCCGATCATGGGCCGCCAGGACCCCGAGGCGACCGTCACCGCGGGCAACGCCAGCGGTCAGAACGATGCGGCCGCGCTGTGCGTGGTCACCACCCGGCAGCGGGCCGACGAGCTCGGGCTGGTGCCCATGCTCGCGCTGCGGTCGTGGGCCGTCGCGGGGGTGGCTCCGGAGACGATGGGGATCGGCCCCGTGCCGGCGTCGGCGGCAGCCCTGGAGCGCGCCGGGCTCACGCTGGCCGACATGGACCTCGTCGAGCTCAACGAGGCCTTCGCCGCGCAGGCGCTCGCCGTGCTGCACGAGTGGGGTATGCCCGGCAGCGACCAGTGGGAGCGGCTCAACGTCAACGGGTCGGGGATCTCGCTGGGCCACCCGGTGGGGGCCACCGGCGCCCGCATCCTGGCGACGATGGCGCATGAGCTGCACCGCCGTGAGGGCCGCTACGCCCTGGAGACGATGTGCATCGGGGGAGGCCAGGGGCTGGCCGCGGTCTTCGAGCGGGTCAGCTGAGCCGCGCGCCGCTGCCCGTGTTGCCGCGCACCAGCAGGCCGAGCCCACCGGCGCCGACAGCGAGCAGCACGGAGGCGAGGACGTCGCTGGGCCGGTGATAGCCCAGCATGACGACCAGGGCACCCATCCACGCCGTCACGCCGGCCCCGAGCACCGCCGCGAGGGGCAGCCACCGCCGGGGCACGACCAGCAGCAGGGCCAGCCCCAGCGCCGCGGCCGCCCCGGTGTGGCCGCTCGGCAGCGAGTTCGACATCAGCCACGGGTCGGCCAGCTGCGGTCGCGTCAGCCCGGCCTTGAGCACCTGGGTCGCCCCGACGAGCAGCGGCACGGAGACGAGCACGGCGAGGCCCGTGCGCACCCGCCGCGCCAGCGCCACCACACCCACGGCCAGAGCCAGCGCGAGCAGCAGGTAGGGGTCGGGCAGCAGCGCATCGAGCGCCCGGTGCTGCGCACCGGTCACGGTGACAGCCTCCATGAGGCCGGTGTCGACGCGCTGGCCCGACGTCGTCCGGACGGCGAGGGCATACATCAGACCGAAGCCGACGGCCGCGCCCACGAGGAGCACCCAGGCAGCCGGGACGCGGTCGTCGACCGGCTGCTCGTGGCCGGACCGGCCTGCGGAGCCTGCGTCGTGGTCATGCCGCCACCGTAGGAGCGCGACCTGTGGGTGGCCTGTGGGGTGGGCGCTAGGGGCTCACCTCGAGCGCGGCCATGAGCCGGCCGACCGGGCTGCCGAGGTCGTAGGTCTCGACGAGCTGCTGCAGGGTGCCCGGGTCGGCGATCTCCCGCGGCAGGGTCAGCAGCACGTCGGGCACCGGGGCCTCCTGAGCGACGAGCACGACCTTCGGGGCGACGTCGAGATAGTCGGCGCCCGCCTCCAGGTTGGTGCGCCGGGCGCCCTTGATCGCCGGATCACCGCTATCGACCGCCGCGCGCAGGGCGGCGAGCGTGCCGTACTGCTCGATGAGCGCCGCAGCGGTCTTCTCCCCGATGCCCTTCACCCCGGGCAGCCCGTCCGAGGTGTCCCCGCGCAGCATCGACATCTCGGCGTAGGCCTGTCCGGTGGGGACGGCATACCGGGACATCAGGTCGGCCTGGTGGATCTCCTCGGCGTCCCGGACACCTTGCTTGGCGGTGTAGATCACCGTCACCCCCGCCTCGTCGTCGACCAGCTGGAACAGGTCGCGGTCGCCGGTGACCACACCGACGGGGATCCGCCGGCGGTGGCGCGCGGTGAGGGTGCCGATGACGTCGTCCGCCTCGTAGCCGTCCGCACCGAGGATCGGGATGCGACGGCGTCCAGCACCCGCCGGATGATCGGGACCTGGACCTCCAGCTCAGGTGGAGCCTCCTCCTTGTCCTCGCGGCCCTCCGGCCCCTCGACCAGACGGTGAGCCTTGTAGGACGGGATCGCCTCGACCCGGAAGGCCGGTCGCCAGTCGTTGTCCCAGCAGCAGACGAGGTGGGTGGGGGAGAAGCGTCCGACCAGCGTGGCGATCATGTCCACGAGCCCGCGGACCGCGTTGGTCGGCGTGCCGTCGGGCGCCTCGCGCAGGTCCTTGACGCCGAAGTAGGCGCGGAAGTAGAGCGAGGCCGTGTCGAGCAACAGCAGCTGCGGCGGGGCGACGGCACGATCGTCGGCAGGTGCGGTCATGGCGCTCACCCTAGTGGCCCGGGGTAGCGTGAGGTATGCCTCGCCGCCTCGCCCTCGTCCTGCTGGTCGTGGGCCTCGGCGTCAGCGCCTGGGTGCTCTTCGGGCCGCTCTGGGACACCGCGGAGGGGGAGAACCCGCTGACCCGTCCCCCTGGGCCCGACTACGCGGCGGTGCTGCGTCTCGCGCTCCCGACCCTGGCCCTGGGCGCCCTCGTGGGCGCGCTTCTGCTGCTGCTCCCGACGGGCGGTCGGGACGCCACCGACGCCGCGCACGAGGTGGCTGCCGACCATCCGGAGCACCCACAACTAGGCTGACCGGCATGGAGCCGCTGGACCGCCACATCGTCACTGTCCTCGCGCAGGACGGGCGCATCAGCTTCGCCGACCTCGGGCGTCAGGTCGGGCTGTCGACGTCCGCGGTGCACCAGCGGGTCAAGCGGCTCGAGGAGCGGGGGATCATCACCGGCTACCGGGCGGTCGTCGACTACGCCTCGGTCGGGCTGCCGCTGACGGCGCTCATGTCGGTGACGCCCTTCGACCCCTCGGACGACGACGACATCCCGGAGCGGCTGGCGCACATCGAGGAGATCGTCGCCTGCTGGTCGGTCGCCGGCGACGAGAACTACGTGCTGCTCATCCGGGTGCCCCGGCCGCAGGACCTGGAGGAGCTGCTCGGCCGCATCCGGCAGCAGGGCTCCTGCTCGACCAACACCACCATCGTGCTGTCCACCCCGTGGGAGGACCGCCTCGGCAGCCTGCCGGTGCACACCCCCGAGTTGACCTGACCCACCCCACCGGGCGTCGCCTGTGGTTGCCCCCGACCCCACCGGGCGTCGCGTGTGGTGGCCTACGACCGTCGCGCGATGCCGGCGATGGTCCCGCGGGTCACGGCGAGGAGGTCGGCGGGTGCCAGCTCCAGGTCCAGACCGCGGCGTCCTCCGCTCACGAGGATCGTGTCGCGCTGCTGCGCGGACTCGTCCAGCACCGTCTCGAGGGATCGCTTCTGCCCGATGGGGCTGATCCCTCCGACCACGTATCCGGTGACCCGCTCCGCGGTGGCCACGTCCGCCATGGCGACCCGCTTGAGCCCGAGCGCGGCCGCCATCGCCTTGAGATCGAGCTGTCCGTCCACCGGGACGATGCCCACGGCGAGCTCGCGCTCACCCTGCACGAGCAACGTCTTGAACACCCTGGCCTGCGCCACCCCGAGGGCCTTCGCCGCCTCGGTCCCGTAGGACGCCGCCGCGGGGTCGTGCTCGTAGGCACGGACCGCATACCTGATGCCCGCCCGGTCCAGGGCCACCGTCGCCGGGGTCCCGCCCGAGCTCCTCGTCCGCGCCATCGCCGCAGGGTAGGGCGGGTGCTCAGACGAGCTGGTCGACCGAGGCCTGGCGGGAGGCCGCGGCCGCGGCGACGGCCTTCTCCTGCTGACCGGCCTCGTCGGTCCCGTGCACCTCCGCCGCCTGCTGCCGCCACCAGTCCTGCCCGCTGACGGGCAGGGTGTCGATCGGGTCGTAGTAGACGTACTCCGCGCTCGTGACGTCGACGTCCTCGCCCTCAATCGAGGTGCGGTAGTTCTTGCGCCAGTAGGAGATGCCGCGCTCGGTGTCGTAGGTGTCGACCTGGTGCACCCAGCGCTTGCCCACGAAGGGCACGTCGCACACGATGCGCGGGGTCGCGAAGCCGGGCAGGTAGCCGAGCAACGAGTGCTGCAGGTGCTGGGCGTGGGCGAGCGAGACCCGCCAGTGCTCGCTGAACGGGATCATGTCGCACATGTAGAAGTAGTAGGGCGTGATCATGGCCTCGTCCGCCATCGCGAAGCAGAGGTCGAGCAGCTGCGCAGAGGTGTCGTTGACCCCGCGCATCAGCACCCCCTGGTTGCGGACGTCGCGGATGCCGGCCTCGAGCATCGCCCTGCTCGCCTCGGCGACGAGCGGGGTGACGGACTGCGCGGCGTTGATGTGGGTGTGGATCGCCAGGCCGACCCCGCGCTCGCGGGCCTTCCCGGCGACGCGGGACACGCCCTCGACGGTGTCCGGCGCGAGCCAGTGCTGCGGCATACCCATGAGGGCCTTCGTGGCCAGGCGCACGTCCCGGATGTTCTCGATCTCGAGCAGCTGGTCCAGCCAGGCCTCGAGGTTCTTCCAGGGCATGTTGGCGACGTCGCCGCCGGACACCACCACGTCGCGCACGCCGGGGGTGGCGCGCAGGTAGTCCAGGATCGCGGTGTGCCGGTCCACCGGCTTGCCCGCGAGCTTGAGCTTGGTGATCGTGGGGGTGGAGTTGCCGACGAGGTCCATCCGGGTGCAGTGCCCGCAGTACTGCGGGCAGGTCGGCAGCATCTCCGCCAGCACCTTGGTGGGGTAGCGGTGGGTGAGCCCCTCGGCGACCCACATGTCGTGCTCGTGCAGGCTGTCGCGCGTGGCGTAGGGGTGGCTCGACCAGTCGGTGCGCCGGTCGGAGAAGACTGGGAGCATGTAGCGGCGCACCGGGTCGGCGAGGAAGGCCTGAGTGAACTCGGTCCCGGCAGCAGGCATCCGCCCGTCGGCCCAGGTGATCTCGCTGACCATGGTGTTGAGCATCTGCGGCGGCAGCAGCATCGACATCGTGGCCCGCTGCGTCTGGTCCTGCTCCAGGTCGGCGTAGAAGTCGTCGGTCAGCAGGTCGCCCATCACGGTGCGCAGCTGGCCGATGTTCTTCACGCAGTTGACCCGCTGCCACTGCACGTCGGCCCACTGCTCGGCGGTGACGTCCTTCCACCCGGGGAAGCGGGTCCAGTCGGGTTCCACCAGCTCGCGGCGTCGGTAGACGTAGGGCTGCTCGATCTGTGCGCTCATACCGAGCATGCTACGGATTATTTCCGGTGGATGCACGTGTTTGCAGGATAGTTTCTTGCGCTATCGCTTTGTGACCGGATGATCTGCGTGTGAGCGCGGCGAGATCCGGCTCGCTGGGTGCTGCCCACCCTGCCCACCGCGCCCCGTCGGCGTGTCGTTCGCCGACACGCGAGGAGGGCTGAAAGTCGGCTCCCTGTCCAGCTGTGCGACCCGGTGGCTGACCTGCTCTGTTGCGCATCGTCGCAGGTCAGCGGTGTGTTGACAGAGCATCGGCAGACCTTTACGTTCGTACGCGTCCCTGGGGCGTGATGGCGCCCGACGGGGGAGCCAGGACCCCGAGCACCGAGTAGACAACGGGACCGTGCGGGCCGCCAGCCGCGCACGGACCGGCCCCAAAGGTGCCGGGGTCCGGCTATGTCCGGACCCGGCCGTACGCTGGACGCGTGCGCTGGCCTCTCCGACTCCTGCTCGCAGCGCTCGGCGGAGGTGCGCTCTACCTCGCCTTCCCCAGCCACGACATCTGGCCGCTCGCGGTCGTCGGCTGCGCGGTCCTCGCCCTCGCCACCGCGGGCGCCGGCATCCGGGTGGGGCTCGTCGCGGGGCTGCTGCTCGGCCTCGCGTGGTACACCCCGATGTTCGTGTGGGCCAGCACCTACGCCGGTGCCGCGCCGTGGCTCGCCATGAGCGTGGCCTCCGCGCTCTATCCCGCCGCCCTGGGCGGGCTCCTGGCGCTGCTCCAGCGTGGTGGTCGCGTGCGCCCGGTCGTCGGGGCGGCCGCCTGGGTGCTCATGGAGTATGCCCGGTCGGTCACCCCCTTCGGCGGCTTCCCGTGGGCGAGGCTGGGCTTCAGCCAGGCCGACAGCCCGATGCTCGGGGTCGCGGCGCTGTTGTCGGTGGCGGGCCTGGGGTTCGTCGTGGCGCTCGTCGGCGGACTCCTGGCGCTCGCGCTGCAGCACCTGGCCCACCGTCCACAGCCACGGCGCGCTCGCGCGCTGGGGCTGGCCCTGCTCGCCACGGGTCTGGTCCTCGCGCCGGCCGCGCTGCCCCGGCCGACCGGCGGCGAGCCGGTGCAGGTCGCCGCGGTCCAGGGGGACCTGCCACCGGACTTCACCCGGACGCTGAGCGCCGAGCGCGGCACGATGCTCCAGCGTTACACGAGCATGACCGAGGGGCTCGCCACCGACGTGGCCGACGGTGCCGCACCGGCACCGGACCTGGTCCTGTGGCCCGAGGGAGCCAGCGACCTGGACCCCTTTGCCCCGGACGGCGGCGCGGAGGCGGTCGCCCGCATGATGCCGGGCGTCGAGGCCCTCGACGCACCGGTCGTCCTGGGCGCGACGAGCTACGGCACCGGTGATGCCCCGCGCAACATGGTCCTCGAGCTGCAACCGGGGCAGGGCGTGGACGACACCTACCAGAAGATCTACCTCGCGCCCTTCGGGGAGCGGATGCCGCTGCGCCCGGTGATGCGGCACCTGTCGGAGTGGGTCGACCGGATCCCCGACTGGGAGCCCGGCACCGAGCCCGGGGTCATGGACGTCGCGCTGCCCGACGGACGTCAGGTGCGCCTGGGTCTGGGGATCTGCTTCGAGGTCGTCGTGGACGCCGCGGTCCGCGACGCCGTCGCCGGGGGAGCCGAGCTGCTCGTGGTGCCCACCAGCAACGCCTGGTTCGGTGAGGGTGACGAGGCTGCCCAGCACATCGCGACCTCCCGGGTCCGGGCGGTCGAGTACGGCCGCTCGGTCGTCCACATCAGCAACGTCGGCATCTCGGGGCTGATCCACCCCGACGGCCGGGTCGAGGAGGAGACGACGCTGTTCAGCCAGGCCCTGCTCGAGGGTGAGCTGCCGCTGCGCTCGACACCGACGTCGGCCCTGACGACCGGCCCCTGGGTGGTCCCGGCAGCGGCACTCGTCGTGGTCGCCGCCCTGCTCGGCCTGGTGGTCCGGCGGCGGTCGGCTGACTAGGCTGCCCCGGTGACCTCCCGTGGCCCGCTGCGCCGTGTCTGCGTCTGCATCCCGACCTACCAGGAGCGCGCCTCCCTCCCCGGTGTCGTGGCCCGGCTGCGGTCCGCGGTACCCCTCGCTGAGGTGCTCGTCATCGACGACGCCAGCCCGGACGGCACCGGTGCCCTCGCGGAGGACCTGGCCGCCACGGACCCGCAGATCCACGTGCTCCACCGCCGAGCGAAGGAGGGCCTGGGACCGGCCTACCTCGCGGGCTTCGACTGGGCTGCGGGGCGCGGCTACGACGCGGTCGTCGAGATGGACGCCGACGGCTCGCACCAGCCCGAGCAGCTCCCCGCGCTCCTCGCAGCCGCCCAGGACGACGGGGGAGCCGACCTCGTGATCGGGTCCCGCTGGGTGCCCGGCGGCTCGGTCCACCGCTGGCCGCTGCACCGCAGGGGGCTGTCGGTCGGCGCCAACACCTACGTGCGGCTGTCCCTCGGCATCCCCGTGCGGGACGCCACCGCCGGTTTCCGCGTCTACCGCCTGCCCCGGCTCACGTCCTTGCTCGCGACACCCGTGGCCTCGCAGGGCTACTGCTTCCAGGTCGACCTCACCCTGCGCGCCGTCGACGCGGGCCTCGAGGTGCGTGAGGTGCCGATCGCCTTCGTCGAGCGCGTGGAGGGAGCCTCCAAGATGACCGACGCCATCGTGCGTGAGGCGGTGGTGAGGGTCGGCGGCTGGGCCTGGGAGCGCCGCGCCCGCCAGGTCCGGGAACACCTGGCCCGCCGCGACCGTTCTCGATGGCACCACCTGGAGGAGGCCACGTGAGCGCGATGTCCGGACGACCGCAGGCTCGACGCCGACCCGTGCTGCGCTGGGTCCTGCTGGCGCTCGTGCTGCTCCCGGTGATCGAGATCGCCGTGCTCGTCATGGTGGGCCGCGCGATCGGCCTGTGGTGGACCCTCGGGCTGATCATCCTGGTCGCGGTGGCAGGCACCTGGCTGGCGCGCCGGGAGAGCGGCCGGACCTACCGGGAGTTGCAGCAGGCGCTGAGCTCGGGACGGATGCCCGCCGACCAGGTCACCGATGCGATCCTGCTGACCGTGGGCGGGTTCCTGCTGCTCCTGCCCGGATTCGTCAGCGACATCCTCGCCCTCATCCTCATCCTGCCGTTCACCCGGCCGCTGGCGCGCCGGCTGCTGCAGGCGGTCGTCGCCAGCCGGGCCCTGGCGACCGTCGGGGGAACGCCGACCCGGGGGCCCGGCCAGGCGCGGCGGGCACCGGGCTCGGGCACCGTCATCGACGGCGAGATCATCGACGAGCAGCCGCCGCCCTGGCGGGGGGAGCGCCCCCCGCAGATCGATCGGTGACGGTTCACCGACTGGCCCCGTCAACCGCATCGGCGCTACACTGATCAGTCGGGCCGCACGGCGACGCCGCACCGTATACCGGAGCGCGAGCGCGCGTTGTGGGGAACACAGGGCGAGCAGAAGTCGTTGACACGCCTAGACACCGCGCGCCTGCCGGGCCGCCCCGGCCAGAGCAGACCGACCGAGCACGCGTGTCGATCACGACACGATGGGAGTGGAACACACATGGCAGAGAGGTCCCTTCGCGGCACCAACCTGAGCTGGCTGTCCTTCGAGAGCGACGAGGGCGTCTCCTTCAGCGACCGTGAGATCAGCCGCTACGTCTGCCCGGACGGGCACGTCAGCGAGCTGCCGTTCTCCGTCGAGGCCGAGATCCCCCCGATCTGGGAGTGCCGGTGTGGGCTGGACGCCAAGCTCGAGAACGGCCCGGAGCCGGAGCTCAAGGCGACCAAGCCGCAGCGCACCCACTGGGACATGCTGCTGGAGCGCCGCTCCATCCCCGAGCTGGAGGAGCTGCTCGAGGAGCGCCTCGGGCTGCTGCGCGAGATGCGCGGGGAGAAGCCGCGGCGCAAGCGCACGGCCTGAGGCCCACCGCTCGTCGCACCAGAACGACTGACCGGACGGGGCGTGGCACGCGAGGAGCGTGCCGCGCCCCGTTCGTCGTCCTGGGGGGCGGGCGAAAGGCCCGATCTAGACGATGCGTGGCTGCTCGTTGCCGGCCATCTCGATGCCGCGCCGCATGTTCACCCGGGTGAGGACGAGACCGCCGAGCACGAAGAAGGCGATGGTCACCAGGATCGCCGGCCGGTAGGACCCGGTGAGCTGGTAGGTCAGGCCGAAGGCGAGGGTGCCGAACCAGCTCGTCCCGCGCTCCATCGCCTGGTAGAAGCTGAAGTACTCCGACTCCTTGCCGGCCGGCACGAGCTGGGTGTAGAGCGACCGGGACAACGCCTGGGTCCCGCCCATGACCGTGCCGATGAAGACAGCGCAGACCAGCCAGATCGTGAAGGCACCGGTCGGCACGAAGTAGGCGAAGGCCACGACCAACGTCCACATCACCAGCCCGCCGAGGATGGTGCGCTTGGCGCCCAGGCGCGAGGCGATCGCGCCGAACACGAGGGCTCCCCCGAAGGCGACGAACTGCACCAGCAGGATGGTGATGATGAGCTGGCTGGTGTCGAAGCCCAGCGCCTCGCTGCCGTAGAGGCTGGCCGAGGAGATGACGGTCTGGATGCCGTCGTTGAAGAACAGGTAGGCGAGCAGGAACAGCAGCGTGTGCGGGTAGCCCCGCAGGTCCCCGAAGGTGTCCCGGAGCTGGGTGAGCGTGCCGCCCAGGACGCCCGCGGAGCGCTCCACCGGGGCGGCGGTGGTGCCGCGGATGCGGCGCAGGCCGATCACCGGGATGAGGGTGAACAACCCCCACCACAGCCCGGCCGAGAGCAGGTTGAGACGCACGGCCATGGTGTAGGAGATCCCCAGCGCCTCGTGCGCCTGCATGAGACCGAGGTTGAGGGCGAGCAGGATGCCGCCACCGAGGTAGCCCAGGGCCCAGGCCCGGGAGGAGACGCGGTCGCGGTCGTCCGGCGCGGCGACGCGGACGAGCAGCGCGTCGTAGACGACGGTCGAGGCGCCCAGGCAGAGGTTCGCCACGACGATGAGCAGCACGCCGAGCTGCCAGTTGCTCCCCTGCAGGAAGAACATGGACGCGGCCGCGGCCGCGCCGACCCAGGCGAGCCCGCCGAGCAGCCGGGTCGGGCGTGGGTGGCGGTCGGCGATCGCCCCGACGAAGAGCAGGACCACGGCGGAGACGAGGGTCGCGACGGTGATGGTGTAGGGCGCCACGGCCCCGACGGCCACCGGGATCCCGAGCACGGACAGCATCTGCTCGCACCGCTGCCCCTCCGCGAGGTCGGGGCAGGCGTCGGCCCGCGCCAGCGCGGTGAGGTAGGGGGCGATGAGCACCGTGCCGGTGGTGGTGACATAGGCCGAGTTGGCCCAGTCGTACCACCCGAACGCTCGTTGGTGGGCCCGGGTGCGCTCGGCCGCCGGGTCGGCCCGCGGCACCGGGGGAGAGGTCATGGCGCCCACGCTAGCGACCCGGGCCCGGGCCTGGGGGAGGCGCGACGTGCCTCTTCGGCTTGCGGTCGGGCATACCCGGGGCAAGAGTGAGGTCGTTGTCCACGACGAAAGGAGCCGGTATGGGAATCGGCGACAAGATCTCGAACACGGCCGAGGAGGCCAAGGGCAAGGCCAAGGAGGCCTTCGGCGACGCCACCGACAACGAGCGGATGGAGACCGAGGGCAAGGCCGGTCAGACGAGCGCCAACGTCAAGCAGGCGGGCGAGAACGTCAAGGACGCCTGGAAGGACGCCTCTCGGTGACCCACCACGGGCCCTGAGCGGCCCGCCGCACGCACGACACCCCTGGCCCCCTCGGGCCGGGGGTGTCCTGCGTCAGGTCGGCGGCCTGATCTCCTGGTCGTCGGCGGCGTGCTGGTCGCGGTCGCGGCGCAGGATGGGGGACAGGATCCGGTCGCGCAGCGAGGCGGCGAGCTCACCGGTGCGCCCCAGCATGGCCACCTGGGCGGCACCGCGCTCGTCCTCCGCCTGCAGGTATGCCTGCCGCGCGCGGAGTGCGAAGAGGGGTGCCGCGCTCTCGGCCAGCGCGGCGGCCTTGCGCCCCTGGGGCGTCACGTTGCGCAGCTCGTCGGCGTGCAGCTGACCGGTGCGCAGGTCGAGGTGCTCGCTGCCGAAGCGCACCAGCGTCAGCACGCTGGCCAGGACCGGGACCGCCAGGAAGGCGCCGAGGACACCCCACAGGGTGCCGCCGGCCGCCACCCCGAGCAGCACGATCACCGGGTGCATCGACATGACCTTGCTGTGCATCATCGGCGCCACGAACGTGCTCTCCGCCTGCTGCACGGCGATGACGATGAGGACCACCCACAGCGCGGTGACCCAGCCGTTGGACACCAGGGCGACCAGGACGGCCAGGCCCCCGGCCACGAAGGCGCCCACGATGGGGATGAAGGACAGGAAGAAGGTGATGACCGCCAGGGCGAAGGCCAGCGGCACACCGAAGAGCACCAGCCCCAGGCCGATGAAGAGGGCGTCCACCGCCGCGACCACGGCCTGGGCGCGCAGGAACCCGCCGAGGGTCACCCAGACCCGGGCCAGCGCCTCGGTCAGGTAGAGCCCGGCGCTGCGCCCCACCGTCTTGCGCATCCAGGGCAGGAAGCCGTGCCCGTCCTTGAGGAAGAAGAAGGTGAGCACCAGGACGAGGATCGTCGTGACCATGATCGAGCCGACCGCCGTGAGGGTGGACAGCGCGCCCTCGGCCAGCACGCTGGCGCGAGACTGCAGCCAGTCGGTGGCCCGGGCCACGTAGGTGTCGAGCTGGTCGCTCTGCAGGTTGACCGGTGGCCCGGACAGCCAGGAGAGCACCAGGTCGGCGCCGGTCGCGACGTTGGTGGCCACCTGGCGCACCTGTCCGGTGATGCCGGGGGCGATCGCGGCGAGGATGCCGCTGAAGATCCCCAGCGCCGCGAGGAGCACGGCCGCCGCCGCGAGGCCGCCGGGCCACCGGTGCCGGCGCAGCCAGCGCACCGGCGGCCAGAGGACCGAGCTGACGATGAGGGCCAGGATGATGGGCAGCACACCCACCCACACGCGCCCGAGGGCGTAGAGGATGACCACGACGGCCGCGACGACGAGCAGGAACCGCCAGGACCAGGCCGCGGCACCCCGCAGGCCCTGCAGGATCAGCGCGCCGCGGTCGACCTCCGGTCGGGCCGCCTCCGGCTGGGTCGGAGAGGACCCCGCGCTGGCGTCCTCGTCGCGCCGGGCAGGATCGGCGGGCGGCACCTCGCCCGGGGGCGTCTCGTCGCCCGCCAGGCCGTGCCCCTCGTCGAGCGACGGGGCGTCGTCGCCGGTGGCGTTCTCCTGCATGCGCTCGGGCCTCCGGGGTCAGCTCGCGGGGTGGACGGCGATCGTGCACCCCAGGGTATGCGTCGCGCCCGGGTCGAGGGTCAGGCCCAAGCCCGCGGTGGCGGCGGTCTCGACGCAGACGAACTCGCGCCACTCCTGCGTGCCGAGGTCGCTCATGGCGGCGGCCTTCTCCGCCCCGGGATTCCACACGACGGTCTGCGTGGCTCCGTGAGAGCGCACGCGCAGCGCGCGGGTGCCGTCCCGGACCTCGACCGCCGGCGAGCCGGGGGAGTCGACGACGAGGTCGGTCTCGCCCTCGAACCCGACGGCGCCCTCGACCCGGCCGCGACGCCCGGTGACCTTGTCGAGGGCCTCCGCGCCGGAAAGGCCGTGCACCGTGGCCGTCGTCGCGTCGGCGACACCGAGATAGGTGTGGAGCGCGAACTCCACCGGGAGCGGCGCCGCGCCAGGGTTGTGCACCGTGAGGCGCAGGTCGAGGGCGGGCGCGTCGTCCTCCTGCCCGAGCGCGACGGCATACCTCACCCGGAACGGACCGGCGACGTGCTCGGCGCCGGGGCTCCCCACGACGTCCTGGTCCGTGATCGTCCAGGCCCAGACCTCGTCGCCGGTCGCGGTGTCGAGGTGCCAGGTGGCGGTGCGCAGGACACCGTGGGCGGGGGACAGGTCCCCGGCGGGCCCGTCGGCGAACCAGGGGAAGCACACCGGGACGCCGCCGCGGATCGCCTTGCTGCCGTCGAGGACGGCCTGCTCGCTGCACCACACGACCGGCGCCCCGGCCAGCTCCCAGGTGGCCAGGTGCGCCCCGTGGTCGTAGGCCACCAGACGGGAGGGCCCGGCCTCGTGGGTCCGGGCGGGCAGGTGCTCGGCTGACATGGTGCCCAGGCTACGCGGGGCGGGCGGCGGCTGCCCGCGACCCAGGACCCACCGGGGGTGGGCGCGGGCGACGGGTGGGTCGCACAGGCGCTCGACCTGCCGCTGCTGTGGGTGGTGCCGGTCTTCGTCATGCTGTCCGGGGCGCTCGTGCTCGACCCGGCCCGCTTCCGGGGCTCCGGCGACTTCCTGCGCGGCCGGGTCTGGCTGCTGGTGCTGCTGCGGCTGGTGCCCGGGCTGCGCCGGCTCTGCTGACGCCGGGTGGGCGACGGCCCCGACACGGTCAGGCCGGCCCGCCCGACACGGGTCACTCCAGCGACACCTCGCGGACCGAGGTGGCCTCGACGTCGTACCGGGACGCGGCGCCGGCGCCGGTCCGGAAGAAGCGTCGACGCAGCGCGCCGGTGACCTCGACCCCCGCGCCGTCGGCCAGCCGCAGCGCCGCCCGGCGCGAGCGGGCACTCCAGCAGGTCACATCGATCGTGTCCACGCGCTGCCGGGACCCCGCGGCGCCGCGGCCGCGTGCTGCCGGTCGCGGGACCACCACGCGCAACTGCACCAGCACGTCACCGCTGGGCAGCTCACGCTCCGTCGGCCCACCGCTGACTCTCCCCGCGAGGTGCACCTCGTTGGCCGGTGCCGCCGTCGTCGTCGCCATGCCACCACCCTGGGCCGCGGCAGGGCGGCGGGGGAGAGGACCGCCGAGATCTGTGGACGGCGGGAGGCCCGGGCCGACCCTGTGGACGGGTGTTACATCTCCTCGTGCGTCTCCGGGTCGCCGTCGAAGAGGCGGCCGTCCGGGCGACCGAGCGCCGTGATGGCCTCGACCTCTTCCGGCACGAGCTCGAAGCCCAGGACGTCCAGGTTGGACTCCTGGCGGCTCCTCGTCCCGGACTTCGGCAGCGGCATGACGCCCCGCTCCAGGTGCCAGCGCAGGATGACCTGGGCGGGAGAGACCCCGGCCCGCTCGGCGGCCTCGGTCACCGGCGCGGCGTCGTACTGCGCCTCACGCTTGCCGAGCGGGCTCCAGGCCTGGGTGAGCACGCCCAGCTCCTCGTGGACGCGGAGCATCTCCTGCTGCGGGAAGAGCGGGTGGCACTCGACCTGGTTGAGGACCGGCGCCTCGCCGGTCGCCGCCAGCACCTCGCGCAGGTGGGACTCGGTGTAGTTGCTGGTGCCGACATACCGCACCAGGCCCCGGTCGCGGCACTCGATCAGGGCCTCGACGGCCTCGACGTAGTGGCCCTGCGAGGGGTTGGGCCAGTGGACGAGGGCGACGTCGACCTGCTCCAGGCCCAGCCGCTCCAGCGACTCCTCCACGCTGGTGATCGCCGCGTCGCGCCGGTGCGCCCGGCCGGGGATCTTCGTCGCCACGAGCACGTCCTCGCGGGGCAGACCGCTGCGGCGCAGCGCCTCACCCACCTCCGGCTCGTTCTCGTAGTTGACCGCCGTGTCGAGGTAGCGGTAGCCCACCTCGAGCGCCGAGACCATCGCCTCGATCCCCTCCTCGCCACGCAGGGGATAGGTGCCGAAGCCGACGTGGGGGACCGGGATGCCGTCGCGGAGAGTATGCATCTGCCCACCGTAGGCCGCGCCTGCCGCCGGTGCAGGCGGGAGGGCGTCCGCCTGCACGGGCTCACATCAGCGCGGCGGTGAGGCGGCAGACGTTGTCGACGTAGCGCTGGTGCCAGGGCCGCGCCATCCACTCCTCCAGCGTGAGCTGCCGGGAGGCCGCGCGGTAGGCCTCGTCGTTGGTCTGCAGCTCCCGGACCAGGTCGCCCCCGAAGGCGAGCAGCATGATCTCGTAGGTCAGCGCGAAGGATCGGAAGAGAGCCGCCAGTTGGGCTCGGTGGGGAAGCCGGGCCCGAGGGCACGAGCTGCATCGCGTGCGCTGCGCCACGCGGGACGAGGTCGGGCTGGTCGGGGAAGAAGCGCTCCCGGTCAAGGTCCTCCTCCGGAGCCTACGAGTCGCGCAGGGGAGTGTCGCTGGGCTCCGCGGCCGTGTCGTCGTGGCCGACGACGCCGTTGTGGGGGATGAGGGTGCCGGTGACCTCGTGGTGCGGCCAGCCGAGGGTGTGCGGGGCGCTCTGGGTCACGTAGTTGGGGGTCTCCTTGGCGTGCACCTCGGTGGGGACGACGGGGAGGTTGGTGTGCGGCGGGTTGGCCGTCCAGGCTGCGGTGAACAGCACCCAGCGCAGGCCGAGGTTGATCCACACGATGAGCGTCGCCAGCACGGCGAAGGAAGCGAAGAGCGGGTTGTCCCAGCCGCCGATGACCTGGGTGCCGGCGAGCCGCAGCAGCCCCCAGCCGGTCGCGCCGAGCAGCGCTCCCTTGAGGGCGTCGCGCCACGGCATCCGCACCTTGGCCGCGACCCGGAAGAGGAGGTAGAAGACGACGGCGTCGACGACGAAGGCCGCGGTCACCGCGGCGATCCGGATGAGGAGCACGCTGGCGCCGCCGCTGATGTCCAGCTCCTCGATGACCGAGCGGGCCAGCCCCGTCGAGCCGCTGAGCAGCAGCGAGGACAGCAGCACCGCCAGGCTGAGCAGGACCACCCCGAGGGCGTCCCAGCCCTTGCCGCGCACCGGGCGCAACGGCGCGCCGGTCAGGCCGAACATCGACCGCACGCTGTTGCGCAGCCCCGTCATGACGTTGGTCGCGGTCCACAGCAGCACCGGGATCGAGATGATCGTCGCCAGCGTGAAGGACTGCTCCAGGATCAGCCGGTCGGGGTCGATGATGCCGTCGTTGCTGCCGTCGTCGACCAGGCCCGGGAAGGCGGTGTTGATCGCCTGGATCACCCGGTCGAAGAGCTCGGGCTGCCGGCCGAGGGTGGCCCGGAAGCCGTTGGTGAGGATGGTCACGAGGGCGACCAGGGAGACCAGCGCGGAGATCGTCACCCCGCCCGCGGACAGGTTGCCCCGGACGAGCAGGTAGCGGACGAAGGCGCGCACTGGGCGCGAGGTGTCCACCCGGTGGACAGCGCGCCAGAACAGGTTGCGCTCCACGCCGTCGTCCTGCTCCTGCGGCATCCGTCCCGCTCTCTCGCTCGTTCCTCGGAGCACAAGGTATACCGGCCGCGCCCGGGGGTCCGCGTGCCCGGTCGGTGGTCGACGGTCCGCGGCACCGGGGGGAGTGGACAGCAGGACGACGCCTGCGGTCGAATGAGGTATGACGCAGGATCGGAGCGCGGCGACCCCCTGCCGCCTCATCGGGGACGGGTCGCTGGTGGCGGCGGACCCGACGCCGGGCATGAGCCGGCGCCGGGCCGAGCACGGCGCCGGGATGTGGACCGGCACGGTGGACACCGAGCCAGGCGCGGTCACCGGGTGGCACCACCACGGCGAGCACGAGACGACGCTCTACATCGTCTCGGGCACGTTCCGGCTGGAGTCCGGCCCCGGTGGCGCCGAGGTGATCGAGGCCGGGCCCGGCGACTTCGTCCGGGTGCCCGCCGGGGCGGTCCACCGCGAGTCGAACCCTGGCGACCAACCCTCACGAGCGGTGATCGTGCGCTGCGGCTCCGGCGCGCCCACCGTCAACGTCGACGGCCCGGCGGACCCGGACCAGCCTCCGGGCGCCTGAGGACGGGTGTGCACCGGACGAGGATTCCGGCACCTGGGCAAGGATGTGCACGCGAAGCGCCGTTCTCGACGCTGCATCTGGTGCACAGGCTTGCCCAGGTCCGAGAGGGGCGACCGCGGGTCACTCCCGGCCGGCCTATAACGCCGATAAAACACATTATGTAAAGTCGCTGTCAGAGAGCCGCTCCCCGGGCACCCGGTCGGCGAGACGTCGCCTGACTGTCCTGGGTTCCCGTCCCGACGTCATCGCTCCTCCGCGTCGACCAGCCAGGCGGCGTCGACCGGCTCCAGCTCGAGCGCCAGCTGCACCGCCTCGTCCTCGGTCCAGCCCGGCGCACGGCCGGTGCCGGTGCCGTCGCTGAGGCGTGCATGGCTCTCGCCGAGGTCGACGTAGACGACCCAGTGGTCATTCTCGGGATTCCGGTAGACACTGAGGCCGTCGCCGAGCCGCTCGCAGGGACGATGCTCGGTGAGCGAGGCGCAGTCGCCACCCTCCGGGCGCAGCGCCACGTCGAGGTAGGACACCTCCGGGTGCTCCCCGCGTGCCAGGGTGTACCTCACGTCGTCCCCGGAGAGCGCCGTCATCGTCGGTATGCGCAGATCGTCGCGGTCGACCGGCGCCACGAGCTCGACACCGAGCGCCTCGACCGCCTCCACCTCGGCGATCGCCGCCCGCCGGTCCTGCCGCTCCAGGACGAACCACGTGCCCAGGGCGAGAGCGGCCGCCACGCCCAGGGCGAGCAGGCCCGGCCACCAGCCGGGCTGCCGCTCCCCCGTGTCCTCGTCCCGCTCGCCCGGCCGCACCGCGGTGAGTCCGGCCACGACGGGCGCGAGCAGGACCAGCACGATCGAGAGCGTGTCGTCGACCTCGGCGAGCATCGCGCCCGGCACGAGCAGCACCAGGGTCGTCGGCAGCCACCACCAGCGCATCCACCGCCGGGCGAGGACGGCCGCGACCACGGCTCCCACGAGCGCCCCGACGAGGGCTCCGCCGAAGAGGTGGTTCAGGCACTCCAGGCCGCCCTCGCAGGCCGCCGCGAGCGCGACCCCGACGCTGAAGCCGACGGCGCCCAGGAGCAGGACGAGCACGAACCAGGTCGCCAGGGCGGCGGCCAGGGCCTGCGCGCGGCCTATCCCGGGCACGGGGCGCCCTCGCAGCAGGGCCTGATCCACCCGCAGCCGTCGCACCGCTCGTGCGAGGTCTCCCAGCGCATCCGGGTGCCGCAGTTGGGGCAGGGCTCGGTCAGGTCCGCCATGGCGCCCAGTGTGGCAACCCCGCCGAGCACGGTCCGCCAGGCACGCCGCCGCACCCGCTCCCGCCGACCTCCGAGGCCCTGGGCGGCGTCGAGGTCGACCGAGCCCGACAGGCTCACGCCCGCTGTGCCTCGCGCGGGTCGTGCGACCTCGGCCACCTGAGGCACACCACCGGTGCGCTACCGGTGCAAGGCGCCCGGAGGCTCACTACGCTCGGTGCATGGCGACCATCTTCACCAAGATCATCGAGGGCGACATCCCCGGCCAGGTAGTGTGGAGCGACGAGGTGTGCGTCGCCTTCCTCGACATCGAACCGTTGACCCCCGGTCACGTCCTGGTCGTGCCGCGGCAGGAGGTCGACCACTGGGTGGACCTGCCGCAGGAGACGCTGGCCCATCTCATGGACGTCTGCGCGACCATCGGCCGTGCCCAGCAGCGCGTCTACGGCGCCGACAGGGTCGGCGTCATCGTCCAGGGCTTCGAGGTCCCCCACGCGCACGTCCACGTCTTCCCCACCTCCGACCCGGGGGACTTCGACCTCGGCCGCAAGGGGCCGCGGGACCAGGATGACCTCGCCGCGGACGCCGCCGCGCTGCGGGAGGAGCTGAACCGGCCCTGACCCACCTCGCGGACACGCCGCCCGGTCCCGGGTCGAGGCGCCGCCTTCCTGGGACAGTGGGGCGATGACCCAGAGCGCCGATCCCGAGCACGGCGACAGGCCCAACGACGGTTCCGACTACCACCGCGAGGTCGGCGACCTGTGGGACGAGGGGTATGCCGTCACCGGTCCGGTGGAGGCGCACGGGCGCTCGCTCGACTTCGGCCTGCTGCTCCTGCGCGCCGGCTCTCTCCTGCTGGTCCCGCAGGGACTCCACGCGGCGGCCGACATGCCCCGGTTCACGGCCCGGGTCGACGAGACCCTGCTCGGCTCCCAGGCCCCGGACTTCTTCGCCTGGGTCCTCATGCTGGCCGCCGTGGGGCTGCCCGTCCTGCTCCTCCTGGGACTGTTCACCCGCCCGTCCGCCTTCCTCCTCACCGCGCTGCTCGCGGCGGTGTGGACGCTCGGGATGTTCCTGGCCGAGGGCTACCGGCCGCTCGCCGAGGACGGCTCGCTCACCGGCGCGACCGTCCTGCTGCTCGTGGCCCTCGTCCTCCCGTTGACCTTCACCGGGGCGGGACGGTGGTCCGTCGACAGCCTGCGCACCGGGGGTCGCCCCTAGGCGCTCGCTAGGCTGTCGCGGTGCGGTGCGACTACTTCGACGCGGGAGCGTGCCGGTCCTGCACCCTCATGGGGCAGCCGTACGCCGCCCAGCTCGCCGAGAAGCAGGCGTCCGTGGCCGCGACCCTGTCGGGGCATGTCGCCGGGCAGGCGTGGGCGGAGGCGGTGCCCAGCCGCGAGTCCCACTTCCGCAACAAGGCCAAGCTCGTGATCGGTGGGAGCAAGGCCGCCCCCACCGTGGGCATCCTCGACGCCGCTGGCCACGGCATCGACCTGCGGGGGTGCGGCCTCTACGAACCCGGCCTGGCCACCGTGGTGGAGTCCCTGCCCGCCCTGCTCGCCGACGCCGGGCTGACCCCCTACGACGTGCCGACCCGCCAGGGCGAGCTGAAGCACGTCCTGCTGACCCACTCCCCCGACGGCGCGCTCATGGCGCGGGTGGTCCTGCGCTCCCCCGGCCAGCGGCGGCGGGTGACCGGGCTGGTCGACGCCGTGCGCGCCCGCGCCGACCTGCCTCGCCTCCGCGTGGCCAGCATCAACCTGCAGCCGGCGCACGCGGCGGTGCTCGAAGGCCCCGAGGAGGAGCTGCTCACCGACGAGGCGACCCTGCCCATGCGGGTCGGCGAGGTCATCCTCCACCTCGCACCCGGAGCTTCTTCCAGACCAACACCGCCGTCGCCGCCGCCCTCTACGGCCAGGTCGCGGGGTGGGTGGCCGACCTCGCCCCGAGCACCGTCTGGGACCTCTACTGCGGGGTCGGGGGCTTCGCCGTCCACGTGGCTGCGACCGGTCGAGCTGTCACCGGGGTCGAGGTGTCCGCGGAGGCCGTCCGCGGCGCCCGGCGCAGCCGTGCCGACCTGCCCGCCGAGACCGCCGCGGGGCTGCGCTTCGTCGCCGCCGACGCGACCGGGTATGCCCTGGCCGCGCCCCCGCAGGACCGGCCCGACCTGGTGGTGGTGAACCCGCCGCGGCGAGGGCTCGGCGAGACGCTGTCCCGCTGGCTGGACGGCTCCGGCATACCCCACGTCGTCTACTCCAGCTGCGCGTCGGCCACGCTGGCCGAGGACCTGGCCCGGATGCCGGCATACCGGGTGCGGCGGGCGCGGATGTTCGACATGTTCCCCCAGACCCGGCATCACGAGGTGGCCGTCCTGCTCTCGCGCCGCTGAGGCGGGTCGTCCACTCGCCGGACCCGCGTCTCTGCCATGATGGGGGCTCCGCGACATCTCCGACGACGAGGAAGTGCCAGAGCGATGCCCAACACCTTCGAGGCCGTGTCCTCCGCCGGCCACGAGCGCAGCTCGGCCTTCCTGTCGGTGCCGGAGCCGGGCGCCGTGCTGGAGGACTACATGGAGCGCTCGCAGCTGCACCGTGGGTCGCTGCGCGAGCAGGACGGCTACACCGTGCCCTTCCGGGACGGCGGGCAGGTGCGCATCACCGTCCAGCAGGACGAGCGGACCGGTCTGCTGTTCGAGGTCGAGGCCCCCACCACCGAGCGCCGCGACTACATCGAGCGCGAGTCGACCAGGAGCTCGGCGCGGACGTCGGCGGCCTGGGCTGGGAACGCTCGCAGGACTGACCCCGTGGAGCTCGATCCGGAGCAGGTCAGGCCCTCGATCACCCGGTTGCGCCGTGCGCACGGGCAGCTGGCGGCCGTGATCCGGATGCTCGAGGAGGGGCGGGACTGCGAGGAGGTCGTGACCCAGCTGGCGGCGGTGAGCAAGGCCCTGGACCGGGCCGGTTACACCATCATCGCGAGCGGTCTGCGCCAGTGCCTGGCCGATGAGGACGGCGAGGTCGACCTGGCACGCCTGGAGAAGCTCTTCCTCTCCCTCGCCTGAGCCACCGCCGGCTCAGGAGAACGGTGCGGGGTCGCCGGACCCGACGCGCAGCACCTCGGCATACCCCTCCGAGAGGTCGACCACGGTGGTCGGCTCGCAGCCCGTCTGGTCGCCGTCGACGACGACGTCGACCACGTGCTCCAGCCGCTCCTTGACCTCCCACCCGTGGCCCAGCGGCTCCTCCTCCCCCGGCATGAGCAACGTGCTGGTGAGCAGCGGTTCGCCCATCTCCGAGAGCAGCGCCCGGCAGATCGGGTCCTGGGGTATGCGCACGCCCACCGTCCGCTTCTTGGGGTGCAGGAGCCGCCGGGGCACCTCCTTGGTGGCGGGCAGGATGAAGGTGTAGCACCCGGGGGTCGCCGCCTTGACGGCCCGGAAGACGGCGTTGTCCAGCTGCACGAACTGCCCGAGCTGGGAGAAGTCGGCGCACATGAGGGTGAAGTGGTGCCGCTCGTCGACCTGCCGGATCGCCACGATGCGCGCCTTGGCGTCCGGGTCGTCGAGATGCGCGCCGAGGCTGTAGCAGGCGTCCGTGGGGAAGGCCGCCAGACCGCCCTCCCGCAGCATCTGCGCCACCTGCGCGACGAGCCGGGGCTGCGGGTCGACCGGGTGGATGTCGAGGAAGCGTGCCATGGCTCAGGCTCTCACGGTCGCTGCACGCCCGCCCAGGAAGTGCCGCAGCGTCGCGGTGAAGGCCTCCGGCTGCTCGGAGTGGACCCAGTGCCCGGCGCCCTTGAGGGTGACCTGGACGGTGCGGGGGAAGAGCGCCCGCATCGGCCCCTCGTGCGCCTCGGTGATGTAGGGCGACTCCCCCCCGGCGATCCACAACACCCGCCCCTCGAAGGTGCGGTCCTCGTGCGGGATGTCGCCGGTGATCGTCGGCAGGTCGCGACGGAGGACCTCGAGGTTCGGCTGCCAGCCGAAGGTCTGGGTCCCCGGGTCTCGCCGCAGGTTCTGCAGCAGGAAGCCGCGCAGGGCGGGCGACCCGACCGAGGCGGCGAGCTCGCGGTCCGCCTGCCCGTGCGAGGTGACGGCCGACAGGTCGAGCGCCAGCAGCGAGCCCAGCAGGTGCTCGAACTCGCTCACCTCCCCGGACCCGGTAGCTGATGTCGACGACGACGAGCCGGTCCACGAGGTGCGGCGCCAGCAGGGCCGCGGTCATCGCCGTCTTGCCACCCATCGAGTGGCCCACGAGGTGCACCGGCCCGTCGGTCGCCAGGTGCTCGAGCTGCTCCACGAGCAGCGCCGCCGCGGTGGCGTAGTCGATGCGCTCGGTCCAGGGCGAGCGGCCGTGGTCGGGCATGTCCAGCAGCACGCAGCGGAAGTCGGGCTGCAGCGCCTTGGCGATACCGGTGAAGTTGCGGCCCCGGCCCAGCAGGCCGTGGCAGAAGACGACGGTCGGGCTGCCGGGATCGCCGATGACGGTCTGCGCGAGCGGCCCGGCATGGTCAGGGGTGCTCACACGCCCCACCCTAGGGGTCAGGTGCCGGCGCCGGGGCCGGTGGGTCAGACCGGTGGCAGCGGCCTGCGCATCGCCGCCGTCTGGAGCTTGAGGCCGAAGCCGAGCCGCTCGTAGAGTCGGGTGGCGCCCGTCAGGCTCTCGGAGTCCACGTCCAGCCCGATGAGGTCGTAGTCCCTGGACTCGGCGACCAGCCTCATCGACCGCGCGAGCGCGACGGCGGCGATCCCCCGGCCCCGGGCCTGCGGGACGGTCCCGAGGATCGACACGTAGGCCTCACGGTCCACCCACTGCCCGAGCAGCACGTAGGCCAGCACCTGCCCGTCCAGCGGACCTCCTCGACCACGGGCGAGGGTGGACACCGCGGGACGGGAGCTGCGCGAGGTCCACATGTCCCGCCAGCGCTCGCCGTCGACCGGCCCCGACCCCCAGTGGTCCGCGAAGGCGGCGTTGTGGGCGAGCCTGGTGTCCTCCAGGTCGGCGTCGGTGGGGTCGACGAGCTCGACACCGGCGACCTCCCCCACGGCCGGCAGGTCGTCCAGGCCCCGGGTGAGGTAGTTGTAGTAACGGGCGACGGTATACCCGCGGTCCGCGAGCAGCACACGGGCGCTGGATCCCTCCAGCCCGCCGTCGGCCGAGAGGTACCCGGTGAGGCCCGGGTGCCGCTCCAGGGCCAGCTGCTCGGCCCGCGGCTCGGCCCGGTCCAGCAGCGCGCTGCCCAGCCCCCTGCCGCGGTGCTCCAGCCGCACGCCGCCACCGATGTACCCCCGCGACTGCCCGTCCCGGTCCGGCGTCCTGGGTGCGCTGACCGAGGCATACCCCACCATGGTGTCGCCGTCCCAGGCGGCCCACGTGTCCTGCTCCGGGTCGTGACCGGGTGCCTGCAGCTCCTCGGCCAGGTCCTCGGCGGACAGGAACTCTTCGGTGCCGTCCACGGTCGCCAGGTGGTTCACCAGGTCCGACCACGCCTCGACGTCGGCGGCGCCCAGCGTGCTCCAGCGGTATGCCGTCCCGCTCGTCGTGTCCTGTGCCATGGGTGCAAGCGTGCCCGACACGACGTCGGCACCGCCACCGGTTTTCCCGTCGCCATCTGCGACGATGAGGGTCATGCGTGACCTGTGGCACTACATCGGCATCACGCCCGCCGGGGCGATCGCCGTGGTGCTCAGCACGATCACGACCTACTTCGTCTTCGGCGCCGTGCTGCGGCTGTGGGGACAACGTCTCTACTCCAGCCCCCGCAGCCTCGACCTCGCGATCGTCACCGTCCTCGGCGCGATCGTGGGTCGCTCGACGATGGGTCACGTGCCGACGCTCACCGGCGGGCTCATCGCGCTGGGCACGCTGGCCGGCCTCGAGGTGACCTTCCGCAACCTGCGACGGCTGCCGCTGCCGCAGCTCGACGCGCAGTCACGGGCCCGCGCGGCGGTGCTGGTCGTGGCCGGCAAGGTGCAGAACGACACGCTGCGCAGCTACGGGCTGACCATGCCGATGCTGTGGAGCTCGCTGCGCCAGGCCGGCGTCAGCCACCTCTCCCAGGCCGCGCTGGTCGTGCTGGAGCCGAACGGGCAGATCTCCGTGGTCCGGGCCGGGCAGGCCATCCACCCCCGCGCGCTGCTCGGGGTCAAGGGCGCCCACCGGGTGCAGGAGCACCTGCGTGAGGCCGGGCACCTGCACGCCGGGCCGGCGGACCAGCCGCGGGCGGCCCCTCCCTCGGAGAAGGGCCCGGAGAATGCCACGGACCCCTCACCCCGCAGCGTGCCGGCGCCCGGTCAGCAGCCAGCCGACCAGGCCCAGGGCGAGCAGGCCGGACCCACCCAGGACGGCGGCCGTCGGGAGTGACACGGCGAGCAGCACGCAGCCGGCCAGACCGAGCGCCGGCACCCCCGGCGCGCCCGGCCAGTCGCCGCGCAGTGTGAGCGCGCTGGCGTTGGCGACCCCGTAGTAGAGCAGGACGCCGAAGCTGGAGAAGCCGATGGCGCCACGCAGGTCCGCCACCAGGACGACCACGAGCACGACGACGCCGACGGCCAGCTCGGCGGCCCGGGGCACACCCCGCTCCCCCGACACCCGCGCGAGGCGTCGGGGCAGGTGCGCGTCTCGCGCCATCGCCACCGTGGTCCGCGAGACCCCCAGGACGAGGTTGAGCAGCGCCCCCAGAGCCGCGGCGCCTGCCACCAGGCGCAGCCCCCACGACCACAGGTCGGCGTCGTCCGGGACCGCCGCCGCGAGCAGCTCGGCGACGGGAGCCGACGCGCCGGCGATCCCGTCCACGCCGAGCACGCGGAGCAGGCTCGCCCCCAGCAGGAGGTAGAGCCCCAGGACGACCCCCAGCGAGACCAGCACGGCGCGCGGGATGACGCGGCCCGGCTCGGTGACCTCCTCCGCCAGAGTCGCGATCCGGGCATACCCGGCGAAGGCGAAGAAGAAGAGCCCGGCACCCTCGAGCACACCCCACGGCTGCGCCGGCGACGCCATCTCGACGGCCGTGGTGGCGGGGTCCGCCCACAGCGCCGCCACGACCACGCCGAGCAGGGCGGCGACCGTCACCGACACCACGACCCGGGTCACGGCCGCCGACCGCTGCACGCCGAGCAGGTTGAGCCCGGTGACCACGACCACCGAGACCACGGCGGCGACGCGCTCCCGGCCCGGCGCGAGATGGGACGCCGCGGTCATCGCCATGGCCGCGCACGACGCGGACTTGCCGACGACGAACATCCACCCGGCGAGATAGCCCCAGAGCGGCCCCAGCCGCTCCCGGCCGTAGACGTAGGTCCCCCCGGCGACGGGATGACGCACGGCCAGCGCCGCCGACGACAGGGCGTTGCACGTCGCGACGGCTCCGGCGAGGACGACGGCCAGCAGCATCCCGGTGCCCGCGGCCGAGGCCGCCGGCGCCCAGGCAGCGAAGACCCCGGCACCGAGCATGGCGCCCAGCCCCACGGTGACGGCGTCACCGACCCCCAGGGAGCGGCGCAGCGAGCTCCCGGACATCCGGGGTGGTCAGCGTAGGTCGAAGTCGACCGGGGTCGGCAGCGCCACGGTGCGCGACACCGTGCACAGGCGGTCCCGCGACATGGCCACGGCCTCGGGCAGCCGCTCCCGCGCCGCGTCGCCGTCCTCGCCCTCGGGGAAGGTCACCTGGACGGTCACGGTGACCGGCCCCAGGTGGTTGCCGTCCTCGTCGCGCACCTTGTCCGCACCGGCGGAGATCTCGAAGGAGTCGGGCCGGGCCTTGCGGGAGGTCAGCAGGTCGATGTCGATCCCGGAGCACCCGGCGATCCCGGCCAGGAGCAGCTCCACCGGCGTGAAGGCCGTGCCGTCCTCGCCGGCCCCGTCGCCGACCGGGATGCTCCCTCCCCGGGCGTTGCGGGCCTCGAAGTGGCCCGGGCCGGTGCGGGTCAGGGACACCGAGCGGTGCGGATCGTCAGCCATACCCGTAGTCTGCCAGGGATGAGCGACACGACGCCGGAGATCCCCGGACCCGCCATCCCCCCGCACCAGCTCATCCTCATCCGGCACGGCGAGACCGAGTGGTCGAAGTCCGGTCAGCACACCGGCCTGACCGACCTGCCGCTGCTCCCCGAGGGCGAGGAGGCCGCCGCCGGTCTGCAGCAGGTGCTGGGCGACCGCAGCTTCTCGCACGTCCGCTGCTCACCGCTGCAGCGCGCCCGCCGCACCGCGGAGCTGGCGGGGCTGAGCATCGACGAGATCGACGAGGACCTGCGGGAGTGGGACTACGGCGGCTACGAGGGGCGCAGCACCCCCGAGATCCGGTCCGAGCTCGGCTACCGGTGGAACGTCTTCCACCACCAGATCGTCCCGGGGGACACGCCGGGTGAGACGGTCGAGCAGGTCGCCGCCCGTGCGAGCGTCGTCCTGGAGCGCATCTGGCCGCACCTCTTCGACGGCGACGTCGCGCTGGTCGGGCACGGCCACGCGCTGCGCATCCTCGCCAGCGTCTACCTGCGGCAGGCGCCGCGCTTCGGCCAGCACCTGACCTTCCAGGTGGGCTCGGTCGCCATCCTCGGCCACCATCGCGAGCAGCCCACGGTCGAGGCCTGGAACCACCGCTGAGCGGCGCGGTCAGGCGGGACGCACCTGCGGGCGGTCCGGCTGGTCGCCCTCAGCCGTCCGCGCCTCCACGGTGGGCACCTCCCAGGTGTGGACCGGGACGTTGTCCTCCGAGTTGTCCAGGTAGTGCCCGAACATCGCCGTGAGGGCCTCGTCCCGGCTGTAACCGGCGTCCTCGTAGGCCTCGGTGACCGCGACCTGCCAGCTGGCACCGTTGGTGCCCGCCCGGCAGCGGCCCTCGATGATCGACAGGTAGTGGTTGCGCACCTCGCGCCGAAGCCCGAGCGCCGCCAGCCCGTCGTCCGCGACGGAGAGCAGGTGGTCGGCGACGAGGTCCACCGCCGCGAGCCGCCCCAGCCCCGGCCAGGTCTGCGTGGCGTGGATGCCATGCTTGGCGGCGTCCAGGAAGTTCCGGTCGGCGTCGGCGAAGGGCATCTTCGTCCAGATCGGCCGCCCGCTCGTGGTGAAGGACTCCAGCAACCCGTAGTAGAAGCACGCGTTGGCCACCGTGTCGACGGCGGTCGGGCCGGCCGGGAGCACCCGGTTCTCCACCCGCAGGTGCGGGACGCCCTGGGACATGTCGTAGATCGGTCGGTTCCACCGCCATACCGTGCCGTTGTGCAGCTTGAGGTCGGACAGCTCCGGCACTCCCCCGGCGGCCAGCACGGCCTTGGCGTCCTCGTTCGAGGCCTCGGGCAGCAGCGCCGGGAAGGAGCGGACGTTCTCCTCGAAGAGGTCGAAGATCGAGGTGATCCAGGACCGCCCGAAGTAGGCCCGGGGCCGCACCCCCTGGTGCTTGAGCTCGATCGAGCGCGTGTCCGTCATCTGGGTGAACAGCGGGATTCGGGTCTCGGCCCACAGCCGCCGGCCGAAGAGGTAGGGGGAGTTCGCGCCCATGGCGATCTGGAGGCTCGAGATCACCGTGGCGGCGTTCCAGTAGACCGGGAAGTCCAACGGCGTGACCTGCTGGTGCAGCTGCACCGAGGTGCACCCGGACAACGGCCCGATCGTGTCGTGGAAACTCTCCACCCGCTCCCCCGTCGGGCCCTCCAGCTCCAGCTCGAAGCCCTCGCCACGCTCCCGGATGAGCGAGTCGTTGAGCGCGGTGTAGCGCACCCCCTCGGACAGCCACGGCGCGTCGAAGAGCTCGGCACGCAGGCTGGGGATGATGCCGATCGAGGCGACCCGGCAGGTATGCGCCCGCGCGGCGTCCCCGGCGCGTCGCATCGACTGCGACAGCCAGCGCTCCAGCCGGACCGCCTGGTCCCCCGCCATGGGTCGCGGCGGCACGTTGAGCTCGATGTTGTAGCGGCCCACCTCCGCCTGGAAGTCGCCCTCGCCGATGTCGGCGAGGACCTCCTGGTTGCGCATCGCCGGGGTCAGGCCCTCCTCCTCGACGAGGTTGAGCTCGATCTCCAGCCCCATCTGCGGTCGGGTGAAGTCGAACCTGCTCCCCTCGAGCATCTGCTCGAAGCAGTCGAGGTCGTCACGGACCTTCGCCCGGAACGCCAGGCGCTGCTCCCGCGTGAACTCGCTGTGACTCACCTCTTGGCCCATGCGCAGAATCCTCACACACTGTGGCCTGCATCACCACACATCCCCCGCCCCGGAGTGCGGTCGGCTTCCTGTGACCTTCATCGTAAGAGTCCCGTGGAGTGGTGGGGTTTGGGGAGTGGGTGTGGCTCTCTGACGTAGAGGGGTCATCGGCGAGATGCGCCCCCGCAAGCGGGAGGTGCCCCCAGGTGTGTACCGCCAAGTACTCACCAGAGGAGATCTCACCGATGACCCTTCCCCAGTCTGCCGTGTCCGACCTGCTGGACGCACTTCGCGCTGGTGACGGCGTGGACCTGGTGCGCGAGTCCGTGCGCCTGGTCCTGCAGGAGCTGATCGAGGCCGAGGCCACCGAGGCCATTGGCGCCGCCCGCTACGAGCGGACACCGGCCCGGGTGACCGAGCGCAACGGCACCCGCCCGAAGCTGTTGACGACCAAGGGCGGTGACGTCACGGTCGCGCTGCCCAAGCTGCGGCAGGGCAGCTTCTTCCCGTCCATCCTGGAGCCGCGGCGGCGGATCGACCAGGCGCTGTACGCGGTGGTGATGGAGGCCTACGTCCACGGTGTCTCGACCCGCTCGGTCGATGACCTCGTGGTCGCCCTGGGCGGCACCGGGATCTCCAAGTCCGAGGTGTCGCGGATCTGCGCCCGGCTGGACGAGGCGGTCGGGGCGTTCCGCACCCGCCGCCTGGACCACGCCCGCTTCCCCTACGTCTACCTCGATGCGACCTACCTGCACGTGCGCACCGAGGCCGCGATGGTGGTGTCCAAGGCCGTGGTGATCGCCACCGGCGTCACCGAGCACGGTCGCCGGGAGATCCTGGGCCTGGACGTCGGCGACAGCGAGGACGAGGTCTTCTGGCGAGCGTTCCTGGCCGGGCTCAAGAAGCGCGGCCTGGGCGGGGTGCAGCTGGTCATCTCCGACCAGCACGCCGGCCTGGTCGCCGCGCTGAGGCGGGTGTTCCATGGCTCGGCCCACCAGCGCTGCCGGGTCCACAACATCGGCAACGTCCTGGCGCACGTGCCGAAGGCGGAGACCGAGATGGTCGCCGCGGTGTTCCGGACCATCTTCGCCCAACCCGACCTGGCCTCCATGTCCCGGCAGTGGGACAAGGTCCGTGACGACCTCGCCACCCGCTACCCCAAGACCGGCCCGCTGATGGACGCCGCGAAGTCGGAGGTCCTCGCGTTCGCGGTGTTCCCCAGGGAGCACTGGCGCAAGATCTGGTCCACCAACCCCCTCGAGCGGCTGAACAAGGAGATCAAGCGCCGCGCCAGAGTCGTGGGCATCTTCCCCAACGAGGCCGCCGTCATCCGCCTCATCGGCGCCGTCCTGGCCGACACGCACGACGAGTGGCAGGTCGACGACCGCCGCTACCTGTCCGAAGGCTCGATGGCCAAGCTCTACCCGACCAGCAATACTGGAACCGTCGCCCTCCAAGGAGGCGACCGGTAGGCACCGAGCATCACCCCAAAGCCCACCACCCAGCGGGACTCTGTCCCTTCATCGCCCTGGAGAGCGATGAAGGTTGCAGGAAGGCGACGTTGGTCCGCGCGGCAGACCGGGGCTTCAGTCCTCGAAGGCCTCCGGGGGCGGGCAGGAGCAGACCAGGTTGCGGTCGCCGTAGACGCCGTCGATCCGCCGCACCGGCGGCCAGTACTTCCGGTCCGGGTCGACGCCCGCGGGGTAGGCCGCGGTCATCCGGTCGTAGGCGAGGTCCTCGCCCCACTCCCCCGCGAGGCTGAGGGCGGTGTGCGGGGCTCCGCGCAGGGCGCTGTGCTCCACGATCCCCGCGGCCTCGTCCATCTCCGCACGGATCGCGATCATCGCCTCGATGAAGCGGTCGATCTCCTCGAGGTCCTCGGACTCGGTGGGCTCCACCATGAGCGTCCCCGCGACCGGGAAGGACATGGTCGGGGCGTGGAAGCCGTAGTCGATGAGCCGCTTGGCCACGTCGTCGACGGTGACGCCGGTGCTCTTGGTCAGGCCCCGCAGGTCCAGGATGCACTCGTGCGCCACCAGGCCGTGCTCGCCGGTGTAGAGCACCGGGAAGTGCTCGTGCAGCCGCCGGGCGACGTAGTTGGCGCTCAGGACGGCCACCTGCCCGGCGCGGGTCAGCCCCTCGCCGCCCATCAGCCGGATGTAGGCCCAGGGGATCTGCAGGATGCCGGCCGACCCGAAGGGCGCCGCGGAGATGGGCCCGGGCCCGCTCCCGGGCCCGGCCTCCGGGTCCAACGGGTGGTTGGGGAGATAGGGCGCGAGGTGCTCCCGCACCCCGACCGGGCCGACGCCGGGGCCTCCACCGCCGTGCGGGATGGTGAAGGTCTTGTGCAGGTTGAGGTGGCTGACGTCGCCGCCGAACTCGCCCGGCTTGGCGATGCCGAGCAGCGCGTTGAGGTTGGCGCCGTCGACGTAGACCTGCCCCCCGGCCTCGTGCACCAGCTCGCACAGCTCGGTGATGGTGTCCTCGTAGACGCCGTGGGTCGAGGGATAGGTGACCATGATGGCGGCCAGCTGGTCACCGTGGGTCTCGATCTTGGCCCGAAGGTCGTCCAGGTCGACCTCGCCCGATCCGGTGCTCTTGACCACCACCACCTTGAGCCCGGCCATGACGGCGCTGGCGGCGTTGGTGCCGTGCGCACTGGCGGGGATGAGGCAGATCGTGCGCTGGTCGTCGCCGCGGTCCAGGTGGTACTTCCGGATCGCGAGCAGACCGGCGAACTCGCCCTGCGCGCCGGCGTTGGGCTGCAGCGACACCCGGTCGTAGCCGGTGATCTCCTCCAGCCACCCGCAGAGCTGGTCGATGAGCTCGCGGTACCCCCGGCTCTGGTCGGCCGGGGCGAAGGGGTGCAGCGAGCCGAACTCCGGCCAGGTCACCGCCTCCATGGTGGTCGTCGGGTTGAGCTTCATCGTGCAGGAGCCGAGCGGGATCATCCCCCGGTCCAGGGCGTAGTCCTTGTCCGCGAGGGTTCGCAGGTAGCGCAGCATCGCCGTCTCGCTGCGGTGGCTGGTGAAGACCGGGCGGGTGAGGTATGCCTCGTCTTCCCGCCGCGCGAGGTCGCCGTGGTCGGGGGCCGTGTCCTCGTCGACGGTGACCGAGTCCGGGTCCGCGCCGAAGGCGGCGGCGACGGCCCGCAGGTCGTCCTCGGTGGTGAGCTCGTCCACCGACAGCAGCACCGTGTCCTCGTCCGCCCGCCACAGGTTGATGCCCCGCTCGAGGGCGGCGGCGAGCACCTCGTCCGCGCGGCCCGGCGTCCGGACGGTGAGGGTGTCGACGTAGCGGTCCACGCCCAGCTCGAGCCCGGCGCCGGTCAGCGCGGCGGCGAGGGCCCGGGTCTGGGCGTGCACGCGGGCGGCGATCCGGCGCAGCCCGTCGGGACCGTGCCAGACGGCATACATCGAGGCCATCACGGCGAGCAGGACCTGGGCGGTGCAGATGTTGGAGGTCGCCTTCTCCCGGCGGATGTGCTGCTCGCGGGTCTGCAGCGCCAGGCGGTAGGCCTGCTTGCCGTCGACGTCCTTCGACACCCCGACGAGGCGCCCCGGCAGGGTGCGCTCCAGCCCCTCGCGCACCGCGAGGTAGCCCGCGTGCGGGCCGCCGAACCCGAGCGGGACACCGAAGCGCTGGCTGCTGCCCACCGCGACGTCCGCCCCCCACCGGGCGGGCGGGGCGAGCAGGGTCAGTGCGAGCAGGTCGGCGGCGACCGTCACCAGCGCTCCCTCCCCGTGCGCGGCCTCGGTGAGTGCGGCGAAGTCCCGCACCTGGCCGTCGGCCCCGGGATACTGCACGACGACGCCGAAGACGTCCCGGTCCCCTGCCGCCCCCCGCAGACTGTCGGCGTCGGTCACCGTGGTGACGTCGGTGGTCACGACGTCCCAGCCGATGGCGGTGGCCCGCGCCCGCACCACGGCCTCGGTCTGGGGCAGCACGTGCTCGTCGAGGAGCAGCACGGCGTCCTGCGCGACCTTGCTGCTGCGTCGCATCAGGGCCATGGCCTCCGCTGCCGCGGTGCCCTCGTCCAGCATCGAGGCGCCGGCCACGGCCAGACCGGTGAGGTCGGTGACCACGGTCTGGAAGTTGAGCAACGCCTCGAGCCGCCCCTGGGAGATCTCGGGCTGGTAGGGCGTGTAGGCGGTGTACCACGCGGGGTTCTCGAGGATGTTGCGCAGCACCACCGGCGGTGTCTGCGTGCCGTAGTAGCCGAGCCCGATCATGGGGGTGACCACGGAGTTCTTGGCCGCCAGCGCGCGCAGCTCGGCGATGACCGCCTGCTCGCTCGCGGCTGCCTCGATGTCCAGCGGCACGTCGCCGCGGATTCCCTCGGGCGTGGCGGCCTCGACCAGCGCCTCGAGGCTGTCGTAGCGACCACCTCCAGCATCCGTGCGACGTCGTCCGGCCGCGGACCGACGTGACGACCGACGAACTCGGCGGTGGGGTGGCTGGTGGTCACGCTCATGCTCATGGGACGAACTCCTTCGGGCGTGGGCCTGCGCGGGCACCTCCCCCTCTGCCGGCCCCGGCCGGGGCGTTCCAGAGCTGCCTGCTCCGCGTGGTCCTGGCGCCTGAGAGCTTGCTGGGGAGTTTGCCCCTTCGGCGCCTCACCGCATGTCGGAGAGGACTCTCCCACGCGACGTCGTCGGCCTGCTCAATCTAGCACCGGGGCCACGTCACCGTCGCCGCAGCCCGGACGCCTCAGGAGGTCTTGCGGGCGCGGCGGCGCGCCGACAGCTCGTCACCCGGGTGGTCCACCGGGACCTCGTCGGCCCGCTCGCTCGGCAGCTCGGCGAGCTGCCCCTCGACCTCGCGCCAGACGCTGCCGACCGCGATCGCGAAGACGCCCTGCCCACCCCGGACCAGGTCGATGACCTCGTCGTCGCTGGTGCACTCGTAGACGCTGGCGCCGTCGCTCATGAGGGTGATGCGCGCCAGGTCCTGCACGCCACGCTCCCGCAGGGCGTTGACGGCCACCCGGATCTGCTGCAACGAGATGCCGGTGTCGAGCAGCCGCTTGATGATCTTGAGGACGAGGATGTCCCGGAAGCTGTAGAGACGCTGCGTGCCCGAGCCGGAGGGGTTGCGCACGGAGGGCTCCAGCAGCCCGGTCCGCGCCCAGTAGTCGAGCTGGCGGTAGGTGACGCCGGCCGCGCCGCAGACCGTGGGACCGCGGTAGCCGATGGCGTCGTCGAGCGCTACCGTGTCGTCGGAGAACAGCAGCCCCTGGGCCGGGCCCTCCCCCGCCCGGCTGGTCGGTCCGCCCGGCGCATCTGCTCCAGCGTTCACCGGTCCTCCTTGATGATGTGACTCGTGTGCCTCGTGTGGTGCACACCGTGACGGTATGCCGCGGTCGACCCTCGGTCAACGGCGCCACGCCGGGACCTCATCGGTGCCCCTCCTCATCGCCGCGGTCCCGGGACTCCTCGAAGTCCTCGGCCGACACCTCGTCGAGGAACTCGCGGAAGCGCTCCACCTCGTCCTCGTCCTCCTCCTCGACGGCCATGGTGACCCCGACCTCGTCGAGGAGGTCCTCGGTGGTGAGGATCGGGGTCGCCGAGCGCAGGGCCAGCGCGATCGCGTCGGAGGGTCGGGCGGACAGCACGGTGCCCCCGTCGAAGTGCAGCTCGGCGTAGAAGATGCCGTCCTGGAGCGCGGTGATCCGCACCTGCTCCAGCCGCCGCCCCAACGCCTCGATCACCGACACCATGAGGTCGTGGGTGAGCGGTCGCGGCGGCTCGACGGCCTGCTGGGCGTAGGCGATCGCCGTCGCCTCCGGCGCGGCGATCCAGATGGGGACGTAGCGCCGTCCGTCACGCTCACGCAGCAGCACGATGGGGCTGTTGGTCGGCATCTCGACCCGGACTCCGAGCACGTCGAGCTCTTTCACCCTTCCCACGGTACCGCGCGCCCCCGCCCCCCGCGCGCGCAGCGCCGCCCTCAGCGTGACTGGTTGAGCCCGGACCGGACCAGCGCGACGTGCAGCGCGAGCGTGTGGGACAACAGCTCGGCCTCGCGCTCGGCCGGGTCCGGACCTGACGCACCTCGGGCGCGCCGGCGCCGCAGCGGCTCCAGGAGCTGCTGCGTCAGCCCGATCTCCCGGTCGGCCGCGACCCGGAAGAGGCGCAGGTGCCGGGCCTCCAGCCCGAAACGGGCCAGCGCCACGGCGGCCTCCGCCACGTCGACGTCGTCGGCGTGGTGCTTGCCCCCGGCGTCGGTGCGCAGCAGGCCGAAGGACGTGAGCTGGGTGTAGGCCGCGCTGTCCAGCCCGGTGCGCTCCCGCAGCTCCAGGGGGGAGAGCCGCACCGCGCGGCGACGGCGCAGTGCGCCCGCGCTGAGGTCCGAGACCGGTGCGTGCGCCGCGGGCTCGGGCGCGGGGGCGGCGCGGGCGAGGAGGCGTCGGCCTGGGGGGTGGGCCCGGTCAGACCGGGGACGTCCAGGCCGCGGTCGAGCCGGTCCAGCGCGTCCTTGATGACCTTGTGCGGCCAGAACCGGTCCCGCTGGGCGGTGAGGATGAAGCGCAGCCTGGCGATATCGGCCTCGGTGAAGAGCCGGTAGCCGGAGGCGCGCCGCTCGGGGCTGATCAGCCCTTCCTGCTCGAGGTAGCGGATCTTGGACTGGGTCAGGTCGGGGAAGTCGCCGTGCAGCTCGCCGAGCACCGCACCGATGGACACCCCGCCAGGGTGCGCGACCGTCCTGCCCGCGCCGGCGTGGTCGGGGGCGGCTGAGGTCACGAGCGCCCGCGGTAGTAGACCAGCCGGAACTTGCCGATCTGCACCTCGTCGCCCTGGTTGAGCGGCATCTCCTCGATCCGCTGGCGGTTGACGTAGGTGCCGTTGAGGGACCCGACGTCGCGCACGGCATACCCCTCCTGCTCCTTAACGAACTGCGCGTGCTTGCGGGAGACGGTGACGTCGTCGAGGAAGATGTCGCTGTGCGGGTGCCGCCCCGAGGTCACCTCGTCGGCGTCGAGGAGGAAACGCGCGCCGGTGTTGGGCCCGCGAAGCACGATCAGCAGCGCGGTCCCGGGCCGCAGGGCGTCCACGGTGCGCTGGTCGTCGGCCGAGAGCCGGGGCGCCTCGTCGTCGAAGGTGTACTCCGCGGCGGGAAGGTCCGTACCGCCCGGGATCCGGGCCGTGGTCGGGTCCGAACCCAGGTCGTGGTGCTCACGGTCACGATCGTCGCCACTCACGGTGCTGACCTCCTCGTCGGTGGGATGGGACTGCTGCCCGGCGGACGATGGTCCGTCGGTCCACGGGCCTCACTCTACGTCAGGCCGCCGACAGGTCAGTCGAGCTGGCCCTGGTAGGCCTCGGCGTCCAGCAGGGTCTCCAGGACCGAGGGGTCGGAGAGCTTCATCTCATACATCCAGCCCTCGCCGTAGCTGTCCGTGTTGACCAGCTCCGGCGTCGCGTCGAGCGCGTCGTTGACCGCGGTGACCTCGCCGGCCAGCGGTGCGTAGATGTCGCTCACCGACTTGGTCGACTCCACCTCGCCGCAGGAGTCGCCCGGGGCGACGGTGTCGCCCACCGTGGGCAGCGAGACGTAGACGACGTCCCCGAGCGCGTCCTGCGCGTAGGACGTGATGCCGACCCGCACGGTCCCGTCGCCGACGTCACGGATCCACTCGTGGTCGGTCGTGTAGCGCAGGTCGTCGGGGTAGTCCAGGCTGCTCATCGCTCTCCTCGGCTCGAACACGGTGCGCCGGCCGGGACGGACGGCGGTGTCGCTGCGGCCCGACCTCAGGGATCCCCCGTCGCGGGCACAGGCTGAGCGTAACGAGGCTCGATCGGCTCGTGCAACGCGTCGATGACCACCGTGTCCGCCTCGACGACGGTCACCTCGGCCCCGACGCTGCGCAGCGAGTCCGTGAACCCCCCGGGGATGGCCATGGCCCCGGCCAGGGTATGCGCGTCCCCCACCGCCGTGATGGTATAGGGCGAGCCCAGACGCTGCCCGTCCAGCAGGATCTCGCCCGCCTCGTCGGTGCTCACGTAGGAGGAGGCGACGACCCGGACCGTCCCGACCTGGATGGCCTCGGCGCCAGCGTCCCGCAGCTCCTGGATGCCGTCCAGCACCATGGTCTGGGTGACGACCGAGCCGCCGTCGTCGACGAGGACGGTGATCCCGGGGCCCTGGACCGGCACCGTCCCGGCGAGGATCTGGTAGGACTCCAGCCGCTGGCGGGCCGCCTCCGCGGCGACGTCGTCCCCGTCTGCGCCCAGCAACCGCTCGCGGTCGGCCTCGAGCTGGTCGACCTCCTCCCCCAACGACTCGGCACGGCTGGTCGCGTCGTCCAGCAGCGCCACCAGCTCGGACTCCCGCAGCTGCTCCAGCCCGGCCTGCTCGGTGACCCTCGCCTGGGCCACGAGGGCGACACCCAGGAGACCGGTCAGCAGGGCTGCCGTCAGCTGTCCCCGGGTCGCGCGGAACCCGCCGAGCCGGCGCAGCCGTCGTCGGGCCTCGGCGGGGGTGGGGGACGCGCGTCGCCGGACGCGGCCCAGCCCGGCGAGGCGACGGGTCCGCTCAGGGACCGGGGCGCGGTCCGAGGCCTGGTCGTCGGTCACCTCAGGCCCCCAGGAGGTGCCGTCGGATGGCCGCGACGTTGGAGAAGATCCGGAGCCCCAGCACGACGACGACACCGGTGGAGAGCTGGGCGCCGACCCCGAGCTGGTTGCCCAGGAAGACGATGAGCGCGGCGACGACCACGTTCGACAGGAACGAGATGACGAAGACGCGGTCGTTGAAGATGCCCTCCAGCGAGGCCCGTGCCGCCCCGAAGACGGCGTCGAGCGCGGCGATGACCGCGATGGGCAGGTAGGGCTGCAGCCAGGTCGGGACCTCCGGGCTGATCACCAGCCCCAGGACGACGCCGACCAGCAGACCGAGGACAGGGATCATCGTGGCTCCTCGCCTCGAGGGTGACGGTCGGGCAGCACGCCGGGGGTCGGCGCGGGGCGCGCCTCGCCGGAGAGGATGGTGCCCAGCCGGGTCGAGAGCCGCACCCCGGGACCGACGGTGAGCTCCCTGGCGGCAGTCACCTCGGAGCGGAGACCGAGCTGGCGATCGATCTCCTGGAGGTAGGCCCCGGTCGCCCCCGAGGTCAGCTCGGTCGTGAGCTCCTCCGGCGCGCCGATCGCCACGATGTCGTAGGGCGGGGTGAGACCCCGGAAGTCCACGATGATCGCCTGCCCGGCGAACCGGATGGCCGAGGTGCTCGTGAGCCGGTGCCCGTCGACGGAGACGGCCTCGGCACCCGCCCGCCACAGCCCGTTGACGACCAGCTGCAGGTCCCGGGAGTTGATCCGCTCCGGCTCGGCGTCCTCCCCCGGGGTGTCGTCGGCGGGCTGCTCTGCGTCGTGGAGGGTGATCTGCACGCCCGGGCCGGTCACGGCGGTGCCCCCGGCCATCACGGCGGCCGCCGCGATGGCCTCACCGGAGCCCCCGCTGTCGGCCACGACCGCCGCCCGCTCCAGCTCGCCCACCTCGGTGCGGAGCGCGTCCACCTGCACGCTCCGCTCGTCGCCGACCCGCTCCACCTGCTCGATCCGCTCGACGAGCTGGGCGCGGCCGGCGGCCTCCGCGGGGTCGGGGGTGCGCAGCGTCACCGCCGCCGTGGTCAGCAGGACCCCCAGGACGAGCGTGGTGCCGAACATCAACCAGGTCCGCGTGCCGGACGGCGCGGGGAGCCCCTGCTCGGTGCGCGACCGGGCCGCCGAGTCGTAGCCCGGGCCGAGCGGCGGGTCGAGCACCTCGTTCAGCAGCGCCATCGACGCCGCGGGGTCGGGGTCGGCCTGGCCCCGTCGCCACCTCACCGGACCACTCTCCCGGCGTCGCGACGCTGGCGCACCATGTGGGCCACCTGCCAGCCGTAGGTCACGCCGGTGACCCAGTAGAGCACCGTGCCCCACCACACCAACGCCCAGCCGCAGGCCAGCGAGAGCACCGTCCACCACCCCTCGACGTGCCCCAGCAGGAGCAGGGGGAAACCGCCGAGCAGGTTGAAGGTCGCCGCCTTGCCGATGAAGGTCACCTCGGGGATCGGCAGCGCGTGGCGCCGCACGACGGGGTACATCAGGACGATGAAGGCCTCGCGGGCGAAGAGCACGGCCACGAGCCACCACGGGATGACCGAGACGGCCGCGAGACCGAGCACGGTGGCGGCGATGTAGAGCCGGTCGGCGACCGGGTCCAGGACCTGCCCCAGCCGGCTGGTCAGTCCGTAGTGCCGTGCGATCTTGCCGTCGGCGAAGTCGGAGCTCCCGCCACCACGAGCACGAGCGCCGCCCAGCCCAGCTCGTGCCGCAGCAGGCTCCAGACGAAGACGGGCACGAGGGCGAGACGGACCATGGACAGCAGGTTGGGCACGGTCCAGAGCCGGTCCGTGACGGGCAGCACGCGCTGCTCCGGCGCCGGACCGGGCCGATCCCCCTGGACGCCCGTCATACCCCGGAAGTCTAGGCGCTCGGGTGACCCCGCCGAGCCCGGCGACGCGCCCCCTACCGCGGTTGTGACGGGTCTCTCACCGGTGCTGGCGGGGCGTGCTCCCGGTGGGGTGCGGGGAGCCTGCCGGCGAGCCAGACCCCTGCCAGGGCGTAGCCGAGTCCCACCACCCAGGCGAAGACCTGGATCAGGAGCAGCGACCAGCCCACGAGACCGTGACCCTCCACCCCGAGCGCGAGCCGCTGCACACCCCATCCGGCGACCGTGCCGAGCACCACGAGCGCCATCGCGAGGAGCACCAGCCGTGGTGCCGGCCCGCCGGTCAGGCGGACCAGTCCGGCACGTTCGCCCACCAGGACCGCGGCCGCGACCAGCGCCACGCCGAGCAGCAGCCCCGACACGTGGTAGGACAGGCCCGCGACCCAGAACAGCCCCTGCTGCAGCGGCGTGTCCGGGGTCGGCCGCCACAGGGCCACCTGCGGCAGGGTGAGCAGCAGACCCACGACGACCATCCCGGCGATCCATCCCCGACGACGTGCCATCGGCCCACGCTAGCGCGATCGCAGGGCTCAGGACAGCGGCACCGCCCTCAGTCCTCCGCCCGCCGGAGCGTGAGCCGCTCGCCGCGCGCACCGCCCATCCACAGGTCCTGGCAGGCGGCCGCCATCTCGGGCAGACCCTCGACGCACTCACCGAAGACGTTGCCGGGCACCCATCCCTGGTCGCCGTCGAAGGTGAACCAGCACAGGTCGCCCGGGATCGGGGTGATCGTGGTGTTCTCCCGGTCCGGCTCGTGCTGCCGCCCCGGTGCGGGAGCAGGGTGTAGATCTCGTTGCGGGCGTACGTGCCGTGGTAGACCTGCGCGCTGGTCGGCAGCAGGTCTCAGACCGCGGCGCAGGTGCGCGGCGCCTCCTCGTCTTGGAGGCGGGCCCGGCAGGTCACGCCGTGCTGCTCGAGGGTGACGGTGACGAATCTGCTCATGCCTCTTCTCCTCGTCCTCCCGCTCGCGGGGCGTGCAGCATCGGGGGCAGCCCGACCGGGGCCCGCCGCTCGATCGCCCGGCCCACCCGGAGCACCAGGCGTCCGCGTGCCGGGCCCCGACCACCTGCAGCCCGATCGGACGACCCTCCGACGTCGTCCCGCACGGCACCGACAGCGCCGGCTGCTGGGTCATGTTGAAGGGGTAGGTGTAGGGCGTCCACGACGTCCAGAGTGCGTCGTCCCCGCCAGGGGCCTGGTGCCCGAGCTCGAAGGGCGGGATCGGCATGGTGGGGGTGAGGAGCACGTCGCAGGTCTCGTGGAAGAGCCCCATCCGTTGCCCCAGGTCCATCCGGACCGCCGTCGCGTCCAGGTAGGCGCTCGCGCTCGCCCCGGCGCCGTGACGCAGCACCGCCTCGCGCAGACCCGGGTCCACCCGCTCCAGGGCTGCGGGACCGTAGTCCTCGATGACCTTGGCGGCGCCGCTGAACCACAGCACGTGGAAGGCGTCCACGGGGTCACTGATGCCGGGGTCCACCTGCTCCACGCGGGCACCGTCCTCGGCGAGCCGCTGCGCCGTGGCCAGCACCGCCGACTCGACCGCCGGGTCGTTGTCGACGTCCAGGCCGAGGCGCGGCGAGATCGCCACCCGCAGGCCCGCGACCCCGTCCTCGAGACCCTCCCGGAACGACCCGCTCGGCTCGGGCAGCGCCGACCAGTCGCGCGGGTCGGGGCGGCCGACGAGGTCGAGCAGGAGCGCCGCGTCCGCCACGCTCGTCGTCATGGGTCCCGCGTGCGAGAGCGTGCCGTACGGGCTGGCCGGGTAGAGCGGGATCCGGCCGTACGTCGGCTTGAGCGCGACGATCCCCGTGAAGGAGGCCGGGATGCGCACGGACCCGCCCCCGTCGGTGCCGATCGACCAGGCACCCATGCCGAGCGCGACCGCGGCCGCCGCTCCCCCGCTGGACCCGCCGGCGGTGAGGCCGGGGTCCCACGGGTTGCCCGTCGGTCCGTGGCGGAGCGAGTCGGTGACCCCCTTCCACGCAAACTCGGGAGTGCTGTTCTTGCCGAGCAGGACGCATCCCGCCGCACGCAGCCGGGCGACGGCCGGCGCGTCCTCGGTCCAGTCCTGCGGCTGCCCCTCGTCGATGAGCAGGCTGCCCCGCAGCGTGGGCCAGCCCCGGGTGAGCAGGATGTCCTTGATCGTCGTCGGTATGCCGTCGACCGGGCCCAGCGGGGTGCCCGCCGCCCAGCGCCGGGTCGCCTCCCGCGCGGCCGCGAGCGCGCCCTCGCGGTCCACCAGGACCATCGCGTGGACGACCGGGTCGAAGCGGTCGATCGCCTCCAGGGCACGCTCGGTCGCCTCCAGCGGCGTCGACGTGCCCGAGGCGAAGGCCGCGGACAGCTCGGAGACGGTCGGTCGCACGGACGTCATGGCGACCCCGTCGCCCCGGCCCCGGGAACGTAGCCGAGCCGGGTGTCGACGACGCCGGTCAACGGCTCACCCGCGCGCCACCGCCGCAGGTTGGCGACGAACTGCTCGGCCAGCCGGTCCCGCCAGCCCGTGACGTCTCCCGACAGGTGCGCGGAGACCACCAGCCCCGGCGCGTCCCACAGGGGCGAGTCGTCCGGGAGCGGCTCGGTCTGGAAGACGTCCAGCGAGGCTCCCGCGAGGCGGCCCGCGCGGAGCGCCGAGAGCAGGTCCGCCTCCACCAGGCTCGCCCCTCGACCGATGTTGACGACGTGGGCCTCAGGGCGCATGGCGGCGAAGACGGCGGCGTCGAGCAGCCCTCGCGTCGCCGGCGTCAGCGGCGTGGCGTTGACCAGGTGGTCGGCCCAGCCGACGTGCTCCACCAGCGCGTCGCTGCGCACCACGGTCCCGAAGTCGGGGTCCGCCGCGCGCTCCCGTCGACCCGCCCCGCGCACCTCGCACCCGACGGCGCGGAGCAGCCGGGCGATCTCTCGGCCGATCCCCCCGGTGCCGACCACGAGCACCCGCTGGCCGCGCACCAGGGTGGTCTCCCGGTGGGCCCACTCGTGGTCCCGCTGCAGCCGCATGCTCTCGTGGAGCCGCTTGGCGTGGGCCAGGATGCTGGCGAGGACGAACTCGGCGATGGGGCGGTCGAAGACCCCGTGCGCGTTGGTCACCATCACCGGCGAGGCACGCAGCTCGTCGAAGAGCAGTGAGTCCACCCCTGCTGCGGCGACGTGGATCCACTCCAGCGAGTCGGCCGCCGGCCAGGCATTCTCGACCGCGGCGGAGAAGAAGTCCCACAGGAGGAGTGCCCGGCGCCCGGGAGCGCCGTCGCCAGATCGTCGGCGGTGACCACCACGAGGTCCACCTCCGCGGCGACCTCCTCCAGCTGCGGCGGTGGGTCGAGGCCGGGAGCGGTGAGCACCACGACGCGGGGGCGGTGTCCGGTCACAGCGCGACGGTAGAAAGGCCGTGTCGGATTGTCAACAATCTCCTCCGTCAGGCATCGTGGGGCGGGTGCAGGAGAGTCTGACGGTGGGCGCGGCAGGACCGCGACCGGCGAGCGCGGCACCGGTCGCGACCGGGGCGTCACTGCGGGAGCCCGGGATCGGCGTCGTGGTGCCCTACGACGTCGAGGCGGTCGGCCCCGGCCAGGGGCTCCTGGCCCACCGGCCGGAGGTCGGGGACGGCTCGACCGTCAGCGCCAGCAGCGCCGAGGAGAGGGTATGAGCGGGCTCACCGAGATCACGCGGGCCGCGCAGACGGCCCATCCCCACACGCTGCGTCCCGAGCACGAGCGACGCATGGCGCGCACCCAGGAGGTGCTGCGCGGGCGCGGCCTGGACGCCCTCGTGGTCACCGACCCGGCCAACCTCTACTACCTGACCGGCTACAACGCCTGGTCGTTCTACATGCCCCAGGCTCTCCTGGTGCCGGCGCAGGGCGAGGCCCATCTCGTGCTGCGGGCGATGGACGCCAAGGGCGGTCACCACACCGCGACCCTGCCCCGGGACCAGATCCACGGCTATCCGGAGCACTACGTGCACCGGCACGACATCCATCCGTGGGAGTGGATCGCGAGCACCGGACGGGAGGTCGGGGTCCTGCCCTCCGGCGCCGGGACGATCGCGATGGAGCTGGACGCCCACTTCTTCTCCCCCCGCGCCTACCTCGCCTTCGGGGCCACGCTCCCGCAGGTCGAGGTCGTCGACAGCCAGGAGCTGGTCAACTGGTTGCGCGTGGTGAAGTCGGACACCGAGGTCGCCCTCCTGCGCGCGGCCGGGGAGGTCACCGTGCGCGCCATGACCGCGGCGATCGACGCCCTGCGGGCCGGCCGGCGCCAGTGCGACGTGGTGGCGCAGATCCAGCAGGCGCAGGCGCACGGCACCGAGGCGCTGGGCGGTGACTACCCGGCCATCGTCCCCATGCTCCCCAGCGGCGAGACCGCCGGCACCCCGCACCTGACGTGGGTGGAGGAGCCGCTGCGGCAGGGCGAGGCGACGACGATCGAGCTGGCCGGGGTCCACCGCCGCTACCACGTGCCGCTCGCGCGGACCGTCAGCCTCGGCCCTCCTCCCCCGCGGCTGGCCCGGACGGCCGAGGCCACCGGCCTCGGCCTGGAGGCGGCGCTGCGCGCGGTGCACCCCGGCGCCACCGCCGCCGACGTCCACGCCGCCTTCACCGCGGAGCTGACCCGGCACGGGCTGCGCAAGGACTCGCGCATCGGCTACTCGATCGGCATCGGCTACCCACCCGACTGGGGTGAGCGCACGGTGAGCCTGCGCGCCGAGGACGACACCGCGCTGGAGCCCGGCATGTGCTTCCACCTCATCCTCGGGATGTGGATGGACGGCTGGGGCTACGAGACCTCCGAGTCGGTGCTCGTCACCAAGGCCGGACCCGAACTGCTCGCCCCCCTCGACCAAGGACTGGTGATCCACGCATGACCCCCGTCACGACCGCCTCGACCACGCTGCCGCTGGCCTCCCGCGCCGAGCTGCTCGTCGGCTCGGTCATCGACTCCAGCACCTCGCTGCTCGCGCAGCAGACGCACGACATCGTCCGCTTCGCCATGGGCAGCCCCGCAGCCGAGGCCATCCCCACCGACCAGCTGGACGAGGCAGCCCGGAGCGCGCTGCACGGCGCCGACGCCTTCGACTACGCCGCCACCGAGGGTGACCCGCCGCTGCGCACCGCCCTCCTGGAGATGCTGGAGGGCACGACCGACGCCACCACCGCGGAGCGGCTGACCATCACCGCGGGAGGTATGCAGGGACTCGACCTGGCGGCGAAGCTCTTCATCGACCCCGGTGACCTCGTCACGGTGGAGTCCCCGACCTACACCAACGGCAGCGCCACGGCGCTCGCCTACCAGGCCGAGCTGGCCGAGATCGCCGTGGACGAGGAGGGGATGTCCATCGACGCGCTGCGGGAGGCGGTCGAGCGGGCCGGTCGCACCCCCAAGCTCATCTACACCGTGCCGACCTTCCAGAACCCGTCAGGCACCTCGATGTCGCTCACCCGTCGCCAGGAGCTGATCGGCCTGGCCCAGGACTGGGGCAGCGTGGTGCTGGACGACGACCCCTACGGCATGCTGCGCTTCGCCGGCGAGGCGCTGCCCAGCCTGCACGAGCTGGCCGACGGCGATCCGTTGGTCTTCTCGGTGCGCACCTTCTCCAAGATCATCGCCCCGGGGCTGCGGGTCGGCTGGGTGGACGCCGACCCCAGCCTCGGCCAGCTGCTCATCCACGCCAAGCAGGCCATGGACACCTGCACCAACCTGCCCGCCCAGCGCCTGGTCGCGGACTTCCTCCGGGCCGGGCACCTGGAGGATCATCTCATCACCCAGCGTCAGGAGTACCGCCGCCGCAAGGAGGCCATGCAGGCCGCGCTCACCGAGCACTTCGCCGGCCGGGCCACGTGGACCGACCCCGAGGGCGGCTTCTTCCTCTGGGTGAGCTTCGGCGACGACGTCGACACCGAGGCACTGTTCGAGGTCGCGCTGGCGGAGGGTGTCGCCTACATCCCGGGCAACGCCTTCTCCCCCGCCCGGCGCTTCCCGCACGACCTGCGCCTGTGCTTCGCCTCGACCCCGCCGGATCGGATCCGCGAGGGCGTGGCGCGGCTGGCGCGCGCGGTCGACTCGCTGGCGCACCGGTGACCCCGGACGAGGGCGCCGTCCTCGACGCGATCACCGCGCAGCGGCTGCTGCCGATGGCCACCGCCCTGGTCCGGGCCCCGGGGGCCAACCCGCCGGGCGAGGAGGCCGCCACGGCCGCGGTCCTCACCTCGCTGGCCGCCGAGCTGGGGCTGCAGGTGGCCGAGCACGACGTGGCGCCCGGGCGACCCAACGTGCGCGTCACGCTGCCCGGGGGTGACGGCCCGGGGCTGCTGTTCCTCGGGCATACCGACGTGGTCCCGCCCGGCGATCCGAAGGACTGGACCGGCGACCCGTATGCCGGGTCGGTCGTCGAGGGACGGCTGGGCGGTCGCGGGAGCGCGGACATGAAGGGCGGCCTCGCCGCCGTGCTGCTGGCGCTCGCCGCGGTCCGGGAGTCCCGGCTCGTCCCCTCCGGACCGGTGCACCTGGACGCGCTGTGCGACGAGGAGCAGAACGGTCTCGGCATCCGGGCCCTCGTCGCCGGCCCTCGACCGGACCTGCTCGGGTGCGTCGCGGCGGAGCCGACGGACCTGACGACGGTCGTCGCGGCGCGGGGCGCGTCCTACCTGCACGTCGAGGTGCGCGGGGTCGCGGCGCACGCCGGTCGACCCGAGGACGGCCGCAACGCGATCGGCGGCGCCGCCCGGGTGGTGGCCGACCTGGAGCGCTGGCACGAGGAGCTGCGCGTCGACGCGCACCCGCTCGTCGGTCCCGCGACGCTCAACGTGGGCGTCATCTCCGGCGGCACCTCGGGCTCGGCGGTCCCCGACCTGTGCCGCCTCGAGGTGGACCGCCGGCTCCTCCCTGGCGAGCCGGTCGACGGCGTGCTCGACGCGCTGCGGCATCGGCTCGACCGGCTCGACCTGGACGAGCGTGGCCTGACGTGGACCCTTTCCTCGCCCATGGACATGCCCGGCTTCGAGACCTCGCCGCACGACCCCTTCGTGACGGCGGTGGACGGGGCGATGTCCGCCGCGGGGCGCGGTCCGGCGCCCCTCGCCGGCTGGACCGCCGCCTGCGACGGTGGCTTCGTGGCGGACGCGTGGGGCATACCCGTCGTGGTGCAGGGGCCCGGGTCCGTAGCCGAGCAGGCGCACCGCCCGGACGAGTCGGTCGCGGTCGACGAGCTCGTCACCGCCGCCCGGGGGTATGCCCGCACCGTCCTGGAGCTCCTCAGACCGGGCGCGACGGCCTAGCGGCGCGAGCAAAGCTCCAGCGGGGGCGAATTGTCTACAATCGAGACCACCAACCAGGTCCGGCCCGGCGGCCGGCGAGCACAGGGGTGTGGGCGATGACCAGCATCGGGATCTTTCCCGGCCACCGCGCCGAGGACGACGACGGCTGGGCGCAGGAGCACCTGCGCGGTCACGGCCACGACGTGGCCCTCGCGCTCGTGCACACCAGCGTCGGGGGGGACGCCCACCGGGTGGACGCGCTCCTCGACCTGGGCGGAGCGGACCGGCTCGCGGCCGGCGCCGACCAGCTGCCCCCGGGCTGCGCGGCGCTCGTGTGGGCCTGCACCTCCGGCAGCGACCGGACCGGCGCCGACGCGGTCCTCGTGCCGGACACCGCGCTGCACACGCTGCGCTGGGTCGAGGACCTCGAGAGCGCGCTCGGCACCGGCGTCCTCATCGCCGACCCGGTGCCCGCCGGCGGCGACGCCGCACTGCTGGGAGCCGCCCGATGACCGCCCTCTCGCGGTCCGGCTCCGCCGCGCTGCACCCCGTGCCGCGCGAGTCGACCCCGAGCATGGTCGCCTCCCGCATCCGGGAGGCGATCGCGCTGGGCGAGATCGCACCGGGCAGCCAGCTCGGCGAGGTGGAGTATGCCGCCCGCCTCGGGGTCAGCCGTGGCCCCCTGCGCGAGGGGCTCCAGCGGCTGACCCAGGAGGGTCTACTCGTCGCCCACCCCAACCGGGGTCTCTTCGTCGTGGAGATGACCGACGAGCGGGTGCGTGACCTCTACCTCGCTCGCTCGGCCATCGAGCGGGCCGCCGGAGGACGGATCCACGAGACGACCCCCGCCGCGACCTCGGCGGCGCTGCTCGAGGTCGTCGAGGAGATGGCACGAGCCGCCGCCCGGCAGGACGTCCGGGACGTCAGCCACGCCGACATCCACTTCCACCAGGTCCTCGTCGAGCACGCCGAGAGCCCGCACCTCTCCCGCATCCACGCGACGCTGATGACCGAGACCCGCATGTGCATCCACCTGCTCGAGCCGACCTATGCGGTCGACGAGGCCCGGGTCGGCGAGCACCGCGAGATCGCCCGGTCCTTCGCGGACGGGGACCCCCGTCGGACCGATGCGCTGATCGTGCACCACATGCGGGACGCGCTGCGGCGGCTGACCGGATCCACGACCGGGGCCGTCACCGACGCGGCGGGCGGGCCTCAGCCGTCCTGAGCGGCGGGGCGAGGACCGGCGATCCCGACATACTTCACCTCGAGGAACTCCTCGATGCCGACCGCACCGCCCTCGCGGCCCAGGCCGGACTCCTTGATCCCGCCGAAGGGCGCCGACGGGTTGGAGACGACACCCTGGTTGAGACCGACCATGCCGGACTCGAGTCCTTCGGCCATGCGCAGGGCACGGTCGAGGTCGCGGGTGTAGACGTAGGACACCAGGCCGAAGGGGGTGTCGTTGGCCAGACCCAGCACCTCCGACTCGGTGGTGAACGGGGTCAGCGGAGCCACCGGCCCGAAGATCTCCTCATCGGCCATCCGCGCGTCCGGCGAGACGCCGGTGAGCACGGTCGGCGGGTAGAAGTAGCCCTCGCCCTCGGGCACCTCTCCCCCGGTGAGCACCTGCGCGCCGCGCTCGATCGCGTCCTGCACGAGCTCGGCGACCTTGGTCTGCGCCGCGTCGTCGATGAGCGGGCCGACCGTGACCCCCTGCTGCGTCCCCGGTCCGACGGTCAAAGCCGCCATCTCCTCGGCGAGCCGCCGCCCGAACTCCGCCACGACCGGCTCCTGCACGTAGATCCGGTTGGCGGCGGTGCAGGCCTCGCCCATGTTGCGCATCTTGGCGGCCATCGCGCCGGCGACCGCGTCCTCGAGGTCGGCGTCCGCGAAGACGATGAAGGGGGCGTTGCCACCGAGCTCCATCGAGGTCCGCAGCACCCGCTCCGCGCACTGCTCGAGGAGCACCTTGCCGACGGCGGTGGACCCGGTGAAGGACAGCTTGCGGGCCAGGCCCGAGCGGATCATCGGCTCCATCACCTCACCGGCCTGCGTCGTCGTGACGGCGTTGACCGCCCCGGCCGGCACCCCCACCTCGTGCAGGATCTGCACGAGCGCGAGCATCGACAGCGGCGTCTGGGCGGCGGGCTTGATGACGCTGGTGCAGCCGGCGGCGATCGCCGGCGCGATCTTGCGGGTGCCCATGGCCATCGGGAAGTTCCACGGCGTGATGAGCAGCGAAGGCCCCACCGGCTGGCGCATCGTGAGGAAGCGGGCGTTGCCGGCCGGCGCCGTCTGATAGCCACCCTCGATGCGCAGCGCCTCCGCGGCGAAGTGCCGCAGGAACTCCGCGGCGTAGGTGATCTCGCCCTTGGCCTCGGCCAGCGGCTTGCCCATCTCCAGGGTCATCACGAGGGCCAGGTCGTCGGCCCGGTCCATCACCGCCTCGTAGGCAGCGGTGAGCCAGTCCGCGCGCTGCCGGGGCGAGGTCGCCGCCAGCTCGGCCTGGGTCGAGGCCGCGGCCTCGAGCGCCCCCATACCGTCGTCCGGACCGGCGTCGGCGACGCTGGCGATGGCACGCCCGCTCGCCGGGTCGAGCACGTCGAAGCGCTCCCCCGCGTCCGCCGGGACCCACTCCCCGCCGATGAACAGGTCGGTCGGCACCCGTCGCAGGACACCGTCCCGGTCCAGCCCCTCGACGTCTTCTCGTCCCTCGCTCACAGCTGCCTCCTCATGCGGTACGTTCGGATTGTCAACAATCTATCAATCGCAGGAGACGACCGTGGCGCACCTCAGCCCCCTGCTCAAGCAGGCCACCCCCGTCATCGCCGACCGTGGTGAGGGAGCGATCCTCTGGGATGAGCAGGGCGAACGCTACCTCGACTTCACCGCGGGCATCGGGGTGACGAGCACCGGCCACGCCCATCCGGACGTCGTCGCCGCAGCGCAGGAGCAGGTCGCCAAGGTCATCCACGCGCAGTACACCACCGTCATGCACCGCCCGTTGCTCGACCTCGTCGAGCGGATGTCCGAGGTCCTGCCCGCCGGCCTGGACTCGATGTTCTTCGTCAACTCCGGGTCCGAGGCGGTCGAGGCCGCCCTGCGCCTGGCGCGCCAGGCGACGGGTCGGCCCAACGTCATCACCTTCCACGGGGGCTTCCACGGGCGCACCGTCGCCGCGGCGTCCATGACGACCTCGGGCACGAAGTTCCGCTCCGGGTTCGCGCCGCTGATGCCCGGGGTCGCGGTCTCGCCCTTCCCCAACCCCACCCACTACGGCTGGAGCCAGGAGGAGGCGACCGCCTTCGCGCTGCGAGAGCTCGACTACCAGCTCCAGACCGTCAGCTCCCCGCAGGACACCGCGGCCTTCCTCGTCGAGCCGGTGCTCGGCGAGGGTGGCTACGTGCCGGCCTCGGCGGAGTTCCTGGCCGGTCTGCGGGAGCGGGCCGACCGGCACGGCATCCTGCTCGTGCTCGACGAGGTGCAGACCGGGTGGGGTCGCACCGGGCGCTTCTGGGGGCACGAGCACTTTGGCGTCGCTCCCGATGTGCTCATCACCGCGAAGGGCATCGCCTCCGGCTTCCCGCTCTCCGGGATCGCCGCCTCCGAGGAGCTCATGAGCAGGGCTTGGCCCGGCTCGCAGGGCGGCACCTACGGCGCCAACGCCGTGGCCTGCGCCGCCGCTCTCGCCACGCTGGACGTCATGCGCCGCGAGGACCTCGTCGGCAATGCGGCGGCTCGCGGGGAGCAGCTGCGGGGGCGGCTGCAGGCGGTCGCGGACGGGCATACCGCCATCACCGACGTGCGCGGGCTCGGCCTGATGCTCGGCGCGGAGTTCCGCACGGCTGACGGCACGCCGGACGGCGAGACGGCCGCTCGGGCCCAGCAGGCCGCCGCGCGCCACGGGCTGCTGCTGCTCACCTGCGGCGCCTGGTCGCAGGTGGTGCGCTTCATCCCCGCGCTGGTCGTCACCGAGGATCAGGTCGACGAGGCCGGCGACCTCTGGGAGAAGGCGGTCGCCGACGTGCTCTGACCACGCCGGCTCTCAGACCGAAGGGGGCCAGCGGCGCTGACGCCAGTCGCCCCAGGTCGGGAAGCCGGACGGCTGGAAGCCCGACCAGGAGGATCAGCGTGGATGTCGTCGTCCCGCTCATCCCAGGTCGGCGGTCAGCCGCTCCACCGAGTCCACGACCAGGTCGCAGAAGCGGGCTTGGTCGATCTGCGTGGCGAGGGTCGAGACCGGACACCGTCACCGGCCAGTCCTCCCGGAGGACGACGTCCGCCGCGTGCCGGTCGGCGTAGATGTTGAACTCCGCCGCCGGGTGATGTTGCCGCGGTGAGTTCGCCGCCCATGCACATCACTCCCTTGACCCGCTCGACGATGCGAGGCTCGCGACGCGCCGCCAGGGCGATGTTGGTGAGCGGGCCGACCGGCACCAGGGTGAGGGTGCCCGGCTCGTGCTCCATGACGGTGTCGACGATGAGGTCGACGGCGTGCCGTTCGTCGAGCTCGAAGGTCGCGGCGGGCAGCTCCGGGCCGTCGAGCCCGGTCTCGCCGTGGATCTCCACCGCCAGCACCTGGTCGCGCACCATCGGTCGGGCCGAGCCGCGGGCCACCGGCACCTCGATCCCGTAAGCCGCGCAGGTGGACAGCGCGTTGCGAGCCGTGTGCTCGACGTCGTGGTTGCCCGAGACCGTCGTGACGGCCAGGAGCTCGATCGCCGGGCTGGCCGCGGCCAGCAGAATCGCGATCGCGTCGTCGTGCCCGGGGTCGCAGTCGAGGACGATCTTCTCCGGCATACCCGGATCCTCGCAGCCCGGTCCCTCAGGCGCTCGGCGTCTCCTCCGGGTCGCGCTCGATCTCCTCCATCGGCGTCACGTCGTGGTCGCCGCGCAGGACCCGCCGTCGCTCGGATCTCAGCCCGACCAGCAGGGCCGGGATCATGGCGAAGACGAGGATGAAGATCGGCAGGCCGACGACGGTGATGACCTCCTGCAGGGCCGGAATCGCCTCGTCCCCGCCGAGCATGATGAGCAGCGCCGCCAGCGCCCCCAGGCAGACCGCCCAGAAGACGCGCTGGCCGACCGGGCCCTCCTCGTCCTCCCCGGAGCAGAGCATGTCGACCACGAGCGCCGCCGAGTCCGCCGACGTCGCGAAGAACAGGGCGACGATGACGACCGTGAGGCCCTGCAGCAGCGGGGTCCAGGGGAAGCTCTCGAAGAAGGTGAACATCGCCAGCGGGACGCTCTCGGCGACGGCCGCCGAGATGGGGCCGCCCTCACCCCCGATGCCGTCGATCTCCATCGCGGACCAGCCGAAGATGACGAACCAGACCAGGGTGAACAGCGACGGCGCGACCAGCACCCCGCCGATGAACTCGCGGACCGTGCGCCCTCGGGAGATGCGGGCCAGGAAGACCCCCATGAACGGCGCCCAGGTGACGGTCCAGGCCCAGTAGAAGACGGTCCAGCCGGCCTGCCAGCCCCAGCCCTCGTCCTGGGTCGCGTTGGCCAGGGCGTCGTTCCACAGCGACAGACCGGGCAGCGCGGCGAGGTAGTTGCCGGCGCTCTCGACCAGCTCGCGGAGCAGGAAGACCGTGGCGCCGCCGGTGAAGAGGACGAAGAGCATCATGCCGACGGCCATACCGATGTTGATGTTCGACAGCCGCTTGATGCCCTTGTCCAGCCCGACCGCGACGGAGACCGTCGCGACCGCGGTCAGCACCGTGATGACGAGCACCCGGACGAGTACCGAGTCCGACAGACCGGTGAGGGCGGAGAGGCCGGCGCTGATCTGCGAGGTGCCCAGCCCCAGGCTCACCGCCAGGCCGAAGAGCGTGCCCAGCACGGCGAAGACGTCGATGGTCTTGCCGATCGGCCCGTGGATCCGCTCCTTGAGGAAGGGGTAGAACACCGAGCTGACCCGCATCGGCAGGTCGTAGCGGTAGATGAAGAACCCGAAGGCCAGCCCGGGCAGGGTGAAGATCGTCCAGGTGTGCAGCCCGAGGTGGTAGAGCGCGACGTTCATCGCGTCCTCGGCCGCCGCCGCACTGTAGGGCTCCACCCCGGGGAAGGGTGGGGTCGAGAAGTGCGAGATGGGCTCGGCGACGCCCCAGAACATCAGGACCGTGCCGATGCCACCGGCGAAGAGCATGGTGAACCAGGACACGCGGCCGTAGGCGGGCTTCTCGTCCGCCTTGCCCAGGCGCAGGTCGCCGTACTTGCTGATCGCGATCCAGACGAGGAAGACCAGCCAGGCGGTGACCCCGAAGATGAAGAACCAGCCCAGGTTGGTGGTCACCCAGGTCCGGGCGGCCGTGAACCCGTCACCGATCGTTCCGGGGAAGATGAGCAGGAGGGCCAGGATGACGACCATCAGTCCGGCCGAGGTGAAGAAGATCTGCGGGTTGGTACGCAACCCCAGTCGACGGGCAAGTGCGTCCACGGTGAATGTCCCTACGCCGAGAGTTTGTCCATATGTTGACAATCCGACCCTACCGAGACATCCACCCGCTGGCTAGCGCCCTCGCGGACCGCCGACGTGATCAGTCGGCCGCGACCGTGCCGTAGTCGAGCGCGTCCCGGAAGTCGCCCCGGACATACCGCGGCTCGGGGTCGGGCACGAGGTCCCAGGCGCGGTGCCTTCCGGTGCGGAGGGCGGCGGCGACGACCTGTCGCCGTGCCTGGCTGGCGCGCACCGCGTCCTCCAGGCCTCGAGGCCGTAGCGCCGGTCGAGCTCCGCGCGCATCGCGGCGGCGACCTCCGCGTCGGCCGGGTCGCCCGCGCGGTCGCTCAACTCGTCGGGGTCCGCCTCGAGGTCGAAGAGCTGGTCCGGGTAGCCCGGGCACACGACATACTTCAGCGCTCCCCGCACCAGCGTGACTTGGAGTCGCTGCGTCCCCTCGGCGAGGTACTCCACGACGACGTCCCGATCCTCCGGTCCGGCCCCGCCCCGCTCCCGCCGGATGCTCTCCAGCAGCGACACCCCCGCGTCGTCGTCGGCGGTCCCCTCCCCCGAGGTGCCGGCGAGCTCGCGCAGCCTGGGCAGGATGATCACCGTGTCCTCCGCCATCCCCAGCGCCTGCACCCGGTCCCGGATGCGGCCGACCAGGTCGTCGACGTAGCTGACGGCCGCGTAGTAGGCGCGGCGTGCCCGACGGGTCTCCTCCGGGCCGGGTGGGCGGGCGTCGAAGCCGCACATCTGCCGCGACCGGTGGCTGTGCGGGTCGCGTGCCGGGTCCGGTGGTCCGGGTGCGCCGGTGGCGGGATCTCCCGGTCGTCGAAGCGCTCCCAGTGCTCCGGCGGCGGCTCGTAGGGGTCGTGCGGGTGGATGAAGCAGGCGGCGAGCAGGCAGGGCGTGCACTCCCCCCGCCTGGTCCGCACGGGCCCTGTCGTTGAGGTGCCGCCCGCCGAGCGCAGGAGGTGGGCGAAGGTCGGCTCGGTCGCCGCGAAGTCGTCCCCGTTGTCGTAGCACCCCAGCTCCGAGGGCAGCCGTCCGGTGAGCATCGAGGCCCGCGAGAGCGCGCACGAAGGCGTCGTGCAGTATGCCCGGTCGAAGACCGCACCCTCGCGCGCCAGCGCGTCGAGGTGCGGCGTCAGCGCGGCGTCGTCCCCGTGGGCACCGACGTGGTGCGGCGCCAGCTGGTCCGCCTGGGGCAGGATGATGTTGGGCTGGTCGCCGAGCTCAGTCCGCGGCACGAGGTGTCTCTGCTTCCTCGTTCTGGCGCTGGGCGCTGTCGTCCCCGTCACCCTGGGGCGTCCAGCCGTCCTCCCACTCCCCGGTCTCGTAGTCGTACCCGACCGGCTCGCCCTCCTCGTTGCGTCGCTGGTACCAACCGGTGTAGCTCTCGTCCTCGGAGTCGATGTGCGCCCCGGCCCCGTCCCCGTCCGCCGCCGGTCCCACCTGGAGCGCGAAGTCGTCACCGTGCTTCTGCACACCGTCGATGACGGCGTGCCGCACGGCGCTCTCGGCATACAGGTGCCGGAGCGTGGCCGGGTCGGTCCGCAGGTCGCGGAACCACGCGACGATGATGAGCAGCATCACGACGGCGAAGGGGACCGCGGTGACGATCACGAGCTGTTGCAGGCCCTGCAGCGCCGTCGCGTCGCCCAGCGAGAGCATGACGACCGCGATCCCCGACATGACCAGGCCCCAGAAGATCACCACGCCCCGCCGCGGCGACTGGTCGCCCTGGCTCGACAGCATGCCCATGACGACCGACGCGGAGTCGGCCGAGGTGACGAAGAAGATCGACAACACCCCGATCGCGACATAGGGGACCCAGGCCACGTAGTCGAGGTTGTCGATCATCGTGAAGAAGACCTGAGGTGCGGCCATGTCGTCGGAGAAGCCGGGCAGCCCCTCGCGGTACATCCAGATCGAGGTGCCGCCCATCACGCCGTAGGCGACGAAGAGCAGCGAGGAGGGGATGAGGATGGTGCCGAGGAGGAACTGCCGCACCGTGCGACCGCGGGAGATGCGGGCGATGAAGACGCCGACGAAGGGCGACCAGGAGATCCACCAGGCCCAGTAGTAGACGGTCCAGGCGGACTGGTAGGCCTGCGTCTCCTGGCCCCACGACAGGGAGCGGCCCATCATGTTGGACATCGAGCCGAGGTACTCCATCATCGCCGACGGCAGCAGGTTGAGCAGGAACAGCGTCGGCCCGAGGAAGAGCACGATGCCGACGATGCCGATGGTCAGCACGATGTTGATGCTGGACAGGTAGCGGATGCCCCGTGCCACGCCAGAGACCGCGGAGATGATGAAGCCGCAGGTGAGGACCAGCAGGATGACGATGAGCATCGTGTTGGTCAGCTCGTCCGTCCCGGCCACGATGCTCACGCCGGTGCCGATCTGCATCGCGGCGATGCCCAGCGCCGCCGCCGTCCCGAAGAGGGTCGCGATGATCGCGAACGAGTCGACGAGCTTGCCCGCGAAGCCGTCGGCGTGCCGCTCGCCGAACAACGACCGGAAGATCGAGGACATGAGCAGGCTGCGGCCCCGGCGGTAGGCGGAGTAGGCCACCGCGCCGCCGACAAGGGCATACATGGCCCAGGCGTGGAACCCCCAGTGGAAGTAGGTCTGGGCCATGGACCGGTGCAGCGCCTCCACCGACTCCGGCTCGTTCGTCAGCGGCGGGGGGTTGACGAAGTAGGTGAGCGGCTCGGAGGGGCCGAAGAAGAGCACGCCGATGCCGATGCCCGCCGCGAAGAGCATCGACACCCAGGCGAAGGTGCTGAACTCCGGCTCCTCGCCGTCCTTGCCGAGCGGGATCCGCCCGTAGGACGACAGCGCGATGCCCAGCAGCACCACGAGGATGATGATGGCCACGCTGTTGAACAGCCACGACACGTTGCTGGTGGACCAGTCGAAGGCCGCCTGAGCCACGGTCGCGACGCCGGCCGGGTCGGCGACGCCCCAGATGACGAAGATGACGGTGAGCAGGCCGGCCAGCACGAAGACCGTCTTGCTGAGCCCGTACCTCCGGCGTTGCTCGTCGATCGAGATGCCCGGGACGAGCGCCGGGTGGATCCCGTGCGGGTACTCCGGTCGCTGGTAGTCGAGCCGGCCGAGCGACTTGCCCGCCCGACGGGCCTCCGCGCCGAGCTTCGCGCGGGGTGGGCGTTGCTGCGTGGACATGGCGGATCCCCCTCGTCGTGGACGGTTGCCCGGCAACCTACAGCGGCGAAGGGGAGATTGCACCGACCCGCGCCGACCCGCGTCGTCCTGCGGGAACGGCGAAGCCCTGGTGAGAGGGCTCTCACCAGGCTTCTTCGGTCGGGCTGACAGGATTTGAACCTGCGACCCCTTGACCCCCAGTCAAGTGCGCTACCAAACTGCGCCACAGCCCGAGGCCCGTCTGGGCGAGGATCAGGTTAGCCCATCGTGGGCTCGCCGACCCAATCCAGGGGGCGGTCAGCGGCGCCGCTTCTCGCGCACCCGGACGGAGATCTCGATCGGGCTGCCGACGAAGCCGAACTGCTCGCGCAGCCGCCGCTCGAGGAAGCGTCGGTAGCCCGCCTCGATGAAGCCCGAGGCGAAGATCACGAAGCGCGGCGGGCGGGTGTCGGCCTGGGTGGCGAAGAGGATCCGCGGCTGCTTCCCTCCGCGCACCGGGTGCGGCTGGCCGGCCACGACCTCGCCGAGGAAGGCGTTGAGCTTGGCCGTCGGGATGCGCCGGTCCCACGAGCCGAGCGCGGTGTCCAGCGCGGGCACCAGCTTGGCGACGTTGCGCCCGGTCGCGGCGGAGATGTTGACCCGCGGCGCCCAGGTGATCTGCACCAGCTCGCGCTCGATCTCGCGCTCCAGGTAGTAGCGGCGCTCCTCGTCGAGGGTGTCCCACTTGTTGTAGGCCACGACGAGCGCGCGACCGGAGTCGACGACCTGCTGGATGACCCGGATGTCCTGCTCGGCGATCGGCTCGGACACGTCGACCAGGACGACCGCGACCTCGGCCTTCTCCAGGGCGGCCTGGGTGCGCAACGAGGCGTAGAAGTCCGCGCCCTTGGTCTGGTGCACCCGCCGGCGGATGCCCGCGGTGTCGACGAAGCGCCATACCCGCCCGTCGTCGCCGAGCTCGATGAGCTCGTCCACGGGGTCGCGGGTGGTCCCGGCGACGTCGTCCACGACGACGCGGTCGGAGCCGGCGAGCTTGTTGAGCAGGGAGGACTTGCCGACGTTGGGGCGCCCGAGCAGGGCGACCCGGCGCGGCCCGCCCTCCGGCGCCACGCCGGCCACGGCCGACCTCTCCGGAAGGACGTCGAGCAGCGCGTCGAGCGCGTCGCCGGAACCGCGGCCGTGCAGTGCCGACACCGGCCACGGCTGGCCCAGCCCCAGGCTCCACAGCATCGCGGCGTCGGCCTCGAATCGCTGGTCGTCGACCTTGTTGGCGACGAGCACGACGGGCCTGCCGGAGCGGCGCAGCAGCCGCACGACCTGCGCGTCGGTGTCGGTCGCCCCGACGGTGGCGTCGACGACGAACATCACGGCGTCGGCGAGCTCGACGGCGACCTCGGCCTGCTCGGCCACCCGCAGGTGTATGCCTGTCGCGTCGACCTCCCAGCCGCCGGTGTCGACGAGGGTGAAGCGGCGCCCGGACCACTCCGCGTCGTAGGACACGCGGTCGCGCGTGACGCCCGGGACGTCCTCGACGACCGCCTCGCGGCGGCCGAGGATGCGGTTGACCAGGCTGGACTTGCCGACGTTGGGACGCCCGACGACCGCGACGACGGGGCGACCGCCCACGTCCTCCCGGTCCTCCTGCGGCAGCTTGCCCCGCTCGACGAGGGCCTGGTCCTCGTCCGAGAGCTCGAAGTCGACCAGACCCGCGCGCAGGGCCTGCTCCAGCGCCTCGTCCTGCTCGCTGGCCTCCAGGTCGGGCAGCCCGTCGGGGTCTCCCGCGGTCCACTCGACCTCGACCTCGTCGTGGTCGCTGTCCTCCTGCGGAGCGGGCGTGCCGTCCTGCTGGCTCATGCTCCCTCCCCCGCGGCCGTGAGGGCCTGCGAGCGCAGCCGCACCTGACGCTTGATCCGGCCGAGCATGCCGACCATCCCACGCATGCGCAGCGGCGAGACCGCCTCGGCCAGGCCGAAGCGGTAGGGCGCGTCGTCGGGGACGTCGAGCACCTGTTGCGCGCCGAGCCCGTCCAGGCCCTCGTGCAGGATGCCGGCGAAGCCGCGCGTCGTCGGGGCCTCCGCGGGCGCGTCGAAGAAGAGCCGTACCGTGCGCTCGGCGTCGTCCTCGACCTCGACGGCGAGGAACAACGGCGACTGGCACTCGTCGACCCGCTCCATCTGGTCGAGGTGGCCCTGGTAGCGCTCGGGCAGCCCCGGGAGCTCACGCGAGAGCTCCAGCAGCAGCTGCAGCCGCTCGGGCTGGCTCACCGCGTGGAAGTCCTCGGCGAGCTCGGCCATCGCCTCCGGGAGAGCGCCGCTCTCGGTCTCCGGCATACCTCAGCGCTCCACCGGCACACCGACCGAGTTGCCCCACTCGGTCCAGCTGCCGTCGTAGTTGCGGACCTTCTCGAAGCCCAGCAGGTGGGTGAGCACGAACCAGGTGTGGCTGGAGCGCTCGCCGATGCGGCAGTAGGCGACGACGTCGTCGGAGGTCGCCAGCCCCTGCTCTTGCTGGTAGATCGCCTCGAGCTCCTCGCGGGACTTGAACGTGCCGTCCTCGTTGGCCGCCCGCGCCCACGGCACCGACGTCGCGCCCGGGATGTGGCCGCCGCGCATGGCGCCCTCCTGCGGGTAGTCGGGCATGTGCAGCAGCTCGCCGGAGAACTCCCCGGGGCTGCGCACGTCGACCATCGGCTGACCGAGGTGGTCGAGCACGTCGGCCTTGAAGGCGCGGACGCGGGAGTCGTCACGCTCCACCACGGGGTATGCCGCCTGCGTCACCTCGGGCGCGTCAGTCGTCATCTCCCGGCCCTCCTCGACCCACTTCGCCCGGCCGCCGTCCAGCAGCCGCACGTCCTCGTGGCCGAAGAGCGTCATGACCCACAGGGCGTAGGCGGCCCACCAGTTGGACCGGTCGCCGTAGATGACCACGGTCGTGTCCCGACCGACGCCGCGCTCACCCATGACCTGGGCGAAGCGCTCACCGTCGACGTAGTCGCGGGTCACCGGGTCGTTGAGGTCGGTGTGCCAGTCGAGCTTGCGGGCGCCGGGGATGTGCCCCGTGTCGTAGAGCAGGACGTCCTCGTCGGACTCGAGCACGACGACCTGCGGGTCGTCGAGGTGCTCGGCGAGCCACTCGGTCGTGACGAGGCGCTCGGGGTGGGCGTAGGCGGAGATCTTGTCGGAGGCGGACGAGCTCATCAGGTGCTCCTCAGGTCGGTGTCTGTGGTATGTCGCAGGCGGTCGGTGCCCGGCAGGTCAGGTGGCCTCACCCCGCGTGCTCGGGCGAGCGCTCCGGCTCGACCTCGCCGCGGACCAGCGCGAGCACAGCCGCCACGACCTGGTCGAACGACAGGTCTGAGGTGTCCAACGTCACGACCCCGTCTGCGGCTTCCATGAAGGCGCTGACCGTCGAGTCCTGCTGGTCGCGCCGCACGATCTGGTCGCGGGTGGCCGCGACCTGCTCGGCGTCGGCGCCGCCGTGCAGCTCGGTGGAGCGGCGGGTCAGGCGCGCCTCCTCCGAGGCGGTGACGAGGATGCGGCGCTCGGCGTCGGGGGCGACAACGGTGGTGATGTCGCGGCCCTCCGCGACGATGCCGCCCTGCTGCTCACGGGCCGCGGCGATGATCTCCCGCTGCCGCCGGCGCAGCTCGGCGCGCACGTCGAGGTTCGTGGCCACGGCCGAGACCTGCGAGGTCACGCGGGTCTCGCGGATGGCGTCAGTGATGTCGGTCCCACCGACCCGCAGGACCTGGTCGTCGGGGTCGGTCGAGATGTCCAGCCGGACGTCGCGCGCAGCCTGGGCCACGGCCTGCTGGTCGGTCAGGTCGACATCGCCGTCGAGGCACTGCCAGGCGACCGCGCGGTACATCGCACCGGTGTCCAGGTAGCCCAGTCCCAGCTCCCGCGCCACGGCCTTGGACACGGAGGACTTGCCGGACCCGGAGGGCCCGTCGATGGCGATGGTGAGGGGACGAGAAGGCACCGACCCAGCGTAACGGTCGCACCGGTATACCCCGCGCCGGTCGATCGGGGCACTGGGAGCCGGTATGTCACTCGGCAGCCTCCTCGAGGGGGCTCACGAGTGACATACCGGCTCTCAGTGGTCCTGCATTCGGTCTGACACGCCGCTGGCTGACCGACTCGTCAGGAAAGCGTCTGCGTGATGGCGGACGTCGTCGCGGAGTGCTCGACCCGGGCGAGCGCCCCGTTGACCAGCGGCAGGTGCGGCGCGACGTGGCCGCACTCGACGTCGGCGACCACCGGCACGCCCAGGACGTCCAGCGCGTCCATGACCGCCTCGTGCTGGGTCAGGGTGGCACCGTCCGGTGCCGACGTCCGGCCCACCAGCACCGCTGCGGCGCCATCGAAGAAACCGGCCAGGCGCATACCGTGCAGGTGGCGGCAGATCGTGAAGGCGTCGTGCTCCGCCGCCTCCACGTAGACGACCAGCCCGTCTCCGAGGTCCGCCAGGCGCCGGTGTCGAGGTATGCCGTCCCCGCCAGGCTCGCCAACGTCTCGACGCAGCCCCCGACGAGCCGCCCGGTGACGTCGACGTCACCCCCGCCGTCCAGCCGCGTCCAACCCCCGGCGTGGTCGAGCACGTAGGTGTCGTCCTCCGGGTGCTCGGCCCAGTCCACGAAGTCCTCGCGGTAGCGCCCCGGTGACGTCTGTCGCACGGTCGCCCCGCGCGGGAGAGCGACAAGGTCCAGCCAGCTCACGAGTCCGTCGGGCACGGCGTAGGGCGTGTCCATGAGGTTCTGCCCGTGGATCGTCGCCCACCCGGCCCGGAGCGTGAGCGGGGTGATGAGGGTGGCGATGTCGGAGAAGCCCACCATCCACGTCGGCTCCGCCGCCGTCAGCGCACCCCAGTCGAGCAGGGGCAGCAGGTCGATGGCCGTCTCACCGCCCCACGGCGGGACCACGGCGGCGATGCCCGGGTCGAGCAGCATCCGCTGCAGCTCTGCCGCCCGGTCCGCGGCCGGCGCGCTGACGTGACGCGCGCCGTCCATGCACTGGCCCACGACCACGTCGTAACCACGGGATCGCACCGACTCGACGGCCACGTCCAGGCGTGCCCGGAGCTCGGCGGGCACGCCGGCGGAGGGGCTCGTGACTCCGACGACGGCACCCGGCCGCAGCGGCGCGGGGAACCTCGGTCTCATCCGGCCACCCTAGGACGGCATGTCATGACGGTCCCGTGGATATCGGGTATATACCCGACTCCCACGGGACCATCCGCACCTCGCCGTGCGGAATCAGATCGGCGACGCCTGGTCGTGAGGACGTGGCTCATCGACAAGTCAGCGCTGGCACGACTGGCTCTCAGTCGCGATGCCGCGGAGTGGGCCGTGCGCGTTGAGCGCGGACTGGTCTCCGTCTCGACACTGACCCGCCTGGAGGCGGGATACTCGGCACGATCGTCCGGCGATCACCGTCGAGTGGTGCGGGAGTCGCCCCTGGCCGCGATGCCCGCGGCCCGACCTCGGCGGGCCGCCGTGAGCAGGCCCTACTCCCCCGCCGCGCGGTAGAGCTGGGCGACCTCTTCGGCCGAGAGCGCGCGATACTTCCCCGGGCGCAGCTCGGCGACCTTGATCGGGCCGACCTGGACGCGCGAGAGCGCCTCGACCGGGTAGCCGACCTCCTCCATCATCCGGCGCACGATGTGCTTGCGACCCTCGTGCAGCACGATCTCGATGATCGAGTGGCCAGGGATGTCGTCGACGAGCCGGAAGCTGTCGGCCTTCGCCAGACCGTCCTCGAGCTCGACGCCGTCGCGCAGCTGCTTGCCGATGCCGGGAGCCACGACGCCGTGCACCTGTGCGACATACGTCTTGGGCACGCCGTAGGCCGGATGCTGCAGCTTGTGCGCGAGGTCGCCGTCGTTGGTGAGCAGCAGCAGTCCCTCGGTGTCGACGTCCAGCCGCCCGACGTGGAACAGCCGGCGCGACAGGTGCCCGACGTAGTCGGTCAGGCACGGCCGCCCCTCCTCGTCCTCCATCGTGGAGACGACACCGGCCGGCTTGTTGAAGGCGAGGTAGAGCTTCTCGGTGTCGACGACGACCCGGTCACCGTCGACGTGCACCGTCTGGGTGGCCGCGTCGACGCGTACCCCGAGCTCCACGACGACTTGGCCGTCGACCTCGACGCGACCCTCCTCGATGAGCTTCTCGCAGGCTCGCCTGCTCCCGAAGCCCGCGCCGGCGAGCAACTTCTGCAGCCGCACGCCGTCCGGGGTGTGGACGTCGCGGGTCGCCGGGTCCGGAGGTGTGCTGGGACGGCGCCGCCGCGGCGGTCGGGTGCCACCCGCGCGCCGCGGCCCGGCGCCTCCGCCCTGCGAGGGCACGCGCGAGGCGGACCCGCCCCGGCCGCCGGACCTGCCGCCCTGCCCGGGTCGTCCGCCCTGCCCGCCACGGGGTCCGGGGTTCTTCTTGCCGCTGGTCATGCGAGTCCTTCCGATGCGAGCTCCTCGAGCACCTCGGCCGAGGGGAGATAGGGGGCGAGCGCGGGCAGGTCGTCGAGGCTGTCCAGCCCCATGCGCTGCAGGAACAGGTCGGTGGTGCCGTAGAGCACCGCGCCACCGGTCGGGTCCTGCCCGGTCTCGGTGACCATGCCGCGCGCCAACAGCGTCCGGACGACGCCGTCGACGTTCACCCCGCGGATCGCGCCGATACGGGCCCGGCTGATCGGCTGTCGGTAGGCGATGACGGCGAGCGTCTCCAGCGCGGCCTGGGTGAGCCGTGCCTGCTGGCCACCCAGGAGGAACTTCTCCACCACCGGCGCGTATTCCGGTCGGCTGTAGACACGCCACCCCCCTCCCAGGCGGCGCAGCATGAAGCCGCGGTTGCCCTGGGCATACTCCTGGGCGAGCTCGTCCAGGACGGCGCCCACGTCCTCCAGCGGCAGCTCCAGCGCGCTGGCGAGGGCCTCCTCGGTCACCGGCTCGTCGATGACCATGAGGACCGCCTCGATCGCGGAGCGGGCGCCCCCCGGGAAGTCGGTGATGTCGAAGGCGACCTGCTCCTGCTCCGCCTGGTCGCCACCCGCCACGGACTCGTCGGGCTGCTCATCCTGCTGGCTCATCGGCCTCCTCCTCGTCGAACTCCGCCCCGACCTGCCCACCGACCTCGCCCGAGTCCGGCCCGGTCCAGCGCACCGTGAGCTCCCCGAGCGCCTCGTCCTGCTCCAGCGCGACCACGGTGTCGCGGAAGAGCTCGAGCAGCGACAGGAAGCGCGCGACGATGACCAACGTGGAGTCGGCGTCGGCCACGAGGTCGCGGAAGCTGGCGCTGCCCCGCTCCCGCAGCCGGCCGACGATGATCGAGGCCTGCTCGCGCACCGAGACCTGTGCGGCGTGGAGATGGTCCACGCCGACGGCGGGCGGGGGCCGGGGGATCATCGCCCGGCCGGCGATCATCGCCAGCTGCTCGGGCGTGACGGTCAGCACGAGCTCGGGCAGCAGCGAGGCGAAGCGCTCCTCGACGCCGACATCGCGGGCGAAGATGCGCCCCTTGCCCTCCATCTGCAGCCGAAGCTCGTCGGCGACCTGCTTGAACGCGCGGTACTGCAGCAGCCGGGCGAAGAGCAGGTCGCGCGCCTCGATGAGCGCCAGGTCCTCCTCGTCGTCCTCCCGGCCGCTGGGCAGCAGGCGGGCGGCCTTGAGGTCGAGCAGGGTCGCCGCGATGAGCACGAACTCGCTGGCCTGCGACAGGTCCCACTCCCCCTCGCCCTCCTGCGCCGCGCGCAGGTAGGCCACGAACTCGTCGGTCACGCGGGCCAGCGCGATCTCGGTGACGTCGAGCTTGTGCTTGGCGATGAGCCCGAGCAGCAGCTCGAACGGACCGGAGAAGACGTCGAGGTGGACCTCGAAGCCGCCGCGGGTCGCGGTGAGGACGCCGCCCGGGGTCGCCTCGCCCGGCTGGCCAGAGGCCTGCGCCGACGGGTCCGCGGCCGGGGCGGTCGGCATACCCATCCCGCTCAGGGAGCGCCGCCGCGCGCGACGAGCTCACGCGCGAGCTGACGGTATGCCTCCGCACCGGAGTGCGTGCTGGCGTAGGTGGTGATGGGCTCGGCGGCCAGGGTCGCGTCGGGGAACTTCACGGTGCGGCTGATGACGGTGTGGAAGACGGTGTCGCCGAAGTGGTCGACGACGCTGCGGACCACCTCGCGGGAGTGCAGCGTGCGCCCGTCGTACATCGTTGCGAGGATGCCGTCGATCTCCAGCCTCGGGTTGAGCCGGTCGGTGATCTTCTCGATCGTCTCGATGAGCAGCGCGACGCCGCGCATCGCGAAGAACTCGGTCTCCAGCGGGATGATCACGCCGTGCGAGGCGGTGAGCGCGTTGACCGTGAGCAGGCCGAGGGAGGGCTGGCAGTCGATGAAGACGACGTCGTAGTCGTCCATCACGGGCCGCAGGGTGCGGGCGAGCACCTGCTCGCGGGCCACCTCCCCCACGAGCTGGACCTCGGCGGCGGACAGGTCGATGTTGGCCGGGAGGATGTCGATGCCGGGCACCGAGGTGGGCTGGATGACGTCGCGCACGTCGTGGCCGCGCTCCACGAGCAGGTTGTAGATCGTGACGTCGAGGTCGTGCGTGCGCACCCCCAGGCCGACCGACAGCGCGCCCTGCGGGTCGAAGTCGACCATGAGGACCTTGCGGCCGTACTCCGCGAGCGCGGCGCCGAGGTTGATCGTCGTCGTGGTCTTGCCGACACCGCCCTTCTGGTTGCACATCGCGATGATGCGGGCCGGGCCGTGGCTCGCCAGCGGCTCGGGCACGGGGAAGTCGGGCAGTGGACGGCCGGTGGGGCCCTCCTGGCCCACGCCCGAGGTCTCGGTGCCGGGCAGCCGGTCGTGACTCACGTGGTGTCTCCAGATCCGTTCGGGTGTGGCGGCGTCCCGCCGATCGGTCCGACCCTAATCCACAGGTCCAGGTGCGGTCATCCGCCTGGACCTCGACCTGAGGTCGAAGTCCTTGCCGCTCAGCGCCGCGCGCGCGGGTGGGACTGGGCATACACCTCGCGCAGGTGCTGGGTGGAGACGTGGGTGTAGATCTGTGTGGTCGCCACCGAGGCGTGGCCGAGCAGCTCCTGCACCACCCGCACGTCGGCGCCGCCGTCGAGCAGGTGGGTGGCGAAGGAGTGGCGCAGCGTGTGCGGGGAGATCTCGGCCCGGAGGTCGGCCCGGTCGGCGGCGGCCTTGATGGCGTTCCAGGCGGACTGACGGGACAGGCGCCCACCTCGCGCGTTGACGAAGACGGCCGGCGTCCCGCTCCCCTTCCGCGCCAGCTCGGGTCGGCCGCGCACGAGCCAGGCGTCGAGGGCGTCCCGGGCATACCGTCCCATCGGCACGATCCGCTCCTTGCGGCCCTTGCCGAAGAGCCGGACCACGCCGGGGAGCTCGCCATCGGCGGCCGCCTCCGGCCGGGCCAGGTCGAGGTCGTCGACATCGAGCGCGATCGCCTCGCTGACCCGCGCGCCACAGCCGTAGAGCAGCTCCATCAGCGCCCGGTCCCGCAGGGCGGCAGGGGTGTCCCCGACCGAGGCCGCCTGCAGCAGCCGCTCGACATCGGTGATGCTCAGCGCCTTCGGCAGGCGCCGCGGCGGCGTGGGCGGGGCGACGTCGCGGGACGGGTCGTCCACGGACTCCCCCTCCACCGCCAGGAAGGTGTGCAGCCCGCGGACCGCGACCACGGCCCGGGCGGCCGAGGTCGCGGCGAGCGGTGGGTGGTCGGCGTCGCCGCTGCGCAGGTGAGCCAGGAAGTCGGTGACGTGCGCCTGGCGGACCTCGTCGGGTGCGGCGATGCCCTGCGCGTCGAGGAAGGCGAGGTAGCGGCGCAGGTCGCGCCGGTAGGCCGCGAGCGTGTGCTCGGAGCGGCCCCGCTCGACCCGGAGGTGGTCGAGCCAGTCCCCCACCGCTCGCGCCAGCGGCGTTGTCGGGGCGCCGGCCGTGCCGGTCACCACGGAGACGCCACCGGACGGGGCGGTGCTCTCGCGCGGGTCGGGCGGGGTCATACCGCGATCCTCTCAGCACCCGACCGGGTGGTGGGTGAGGATGAGCCCCATGCGCTGGTATGCCGATGCTCCCGCCCGCCGGTCCCGCCAGGTCACCGCGGACCTGCTCGTCCTGGCCTGGGTGGTGCTCTGGGTCCTCGTCGGTCGGTGGGTCTTCGCGCTGGTCATGACCCTGGCCGCACCGGCCGACCCGCTGCGCTCGGCGGGGACGGGCATGCAGTCACGGATGACCGACGTCGCCGGACGGGTCGTCGAGATCCCGCTCGTCGGCGACAGCCTCCAGGCGCCCTTCTCCGGCGCCGCCGGGGTCGGGACCGACCTGGTCACGGCGGGCGACCGGCTGGAGGGCGGCGTCACGACCCTCGCCTGGCTGGTCACCCTGCTCAGTGCGGGGACACCGATCCTCCTGACGGTGCTGATCTGGGCAGCCCTGCGACTGGCCTGGGCCCGGCGGGCGCGCTCACTGGGCCGCGAGCTCGGCGAACCGCAGGCGCAGGAGCTCCTCGCGTTGCGCGCCCTGGTGCACCAGCGCCCGCGGCGGCTCCAGGAGGTGCTCGACGACCCGGTCACCGCCTGGCGTGCCCGCGACCCCGAGGCGATCCGGGTGCTCGCGGACCTGGAGCTGGCCGACGTCGGCCTGCGCACCAGCCGGTAGCGCTCAGCCGTCTGCGTCGGGACCCTCCACCAGCAGCCCCAACCGGTAGACCGCGTTGCGCGTGCTGACGTTGAGCGCGAAGCGGTTGACGAGGTCCCGCAGCCATCGCGGTCGTCCCTGCAGGGCACCTCCGGAGACCACCTCCACCCGGGTCGCCGTCGGGCCTTCGGCCCGGACCGTGAGGTGGTTCCACCGACCGGGCCACGAGGCCCGGCGTCCGAACCTGCGCACCTCGACCTCGCCGCTCCACAGCACGACCCCGCCGCCGACGCCGTCGTCCTGCAGGAAGACACGGTGCCGAGTGAGTGAGACGACCGAGAGGCCCGGTATACGTCGGCCGACCGCTCTGGGGGCCGGACGCTCGACCAGCTCGCGCTCCGAGATGATCTCTGCCTCGGCCTCCGGGTCGGAGTCCAGCCACCGGCGGATGCCCGCGGCCGTCGAGCACAACGGCCAGACCTGGCCCGCCGGCACCGCCAGGACCTGGCTGCGTCGCACCGCCCGGCCCGGGTCCCGACCGAGCCGTTCAAGGCCGGGCACGGTGCCGACGTCGACCGACGCATCGTGAGGGCCCCGGTCCGAGAGACGTCTCGCCTCCTCGACGACCGACGCCGGATCGGCGCCCTGGGCGGACAGCAGCCGCCGCACCGTCCCTCCCTCGTCCTCGGCCGCCGCAAGGAGCGCCTGGATCGGTGACGAGGAGCCGGCGATCAGCAACTGCGCCCGCTCGCTCACAGCCAGATCGCCGACCGCAGCGTGGTGCAGATCATCCACGGCGCGGCGCCGCGGGCCACCGAGCGAACCCACCTCGACGCCGAGGGCCGACACCTCGTCGGCCACCGCCCCGTCGATCGCGTCCCGCGTGCCCTCCCTCGTTACGCCGTGCCGCAGCAGCAGCGCGGCCACCTCCTCGTCCTGCATCGTCGCCAGCAGCACGTGCTCGACGTCGATCTCGCGGTGCCCCAGCAGCGCGCACTCCTGCCACGCGGTCTGCGACAACGTCATCGTGGTGGCCCAGCTCATGACTTCCCCCTCCTGCCCCGGACGAGCTCGGGCGGACCCGGTCCCGCAGCCGCTTGTGCGCGGCCTGCCGCGAGACGCCGAGGCAGACAGCGATGTCCGCCCACGACATCCCGGACCGCAGGGCCGCCTCGACCTGCTCGAGCTCGATCGCGTCGGTGATCTGGCGGAGCCGCGCAACGGCCCGCAGGCCGGTGGCCGGGTCCGCGGACCTCACGGCCTGCTGGATCAGCGCACCCGCCTCGGACCCGTCCTGCGACATGACGTCAACCTACGTTGACGGGCGCCACATGTCAACCTTCGTTGCTCCTCCGTGCGCTCCGGTTGACGCGGCAGCAGGTCACGCTCAGCCGTGCCGCTGCCGCAGCACGCGTTCTACGTCCGCCAGCCCCAGGTCGCGGGAGCGCAGCAGGACGAGCAGGTGGTAGACGAGATCGGCGGACTCCCCCAGCAGCGCGTCGTCGTCCTGCGCCACCGCGGCGAGGGCCGTCTCGACGCCCTCCTCGCCGACCTTCTGCGCGATCCGGCGCACCCCACCCTCGAAGAGCGAGGTCGTGTAGGACCCCTCCGGCAGCTGCTCACGGCGATCCCGCACCAGCTCGTCGAGCTCGTGGACGAAGGAGCCGGGGCGCGCGCCAGGGTCGAAGCAGGTCTCCTCGCCGGTATGGCAGGTGGGTCCGCTCGGGAGGGCGTGGAGCAGCAGGGTGTCACGGTCGCAGTCCAGCTCCACCGCCTCGACGCGCAGCACGTTGCCGCTCGTCTCACCCTTGGTCCACTGCGCACCCCGGCTGCGGCTGAAGAACGTCGCCAACCCCGTCTCCAGCGTCGTCGTCAGCGCCTGCTCGTCGAGGAAGCCGACCATGAGCACCTGCCCGGTCCGCGCGTGCTGCACCACGCCGGGGATGATCCCGTCGGTCTTGCTGAAGTCGACGTCGGCGACGTCGAAGTCCGCCTCGACGCCGGACAGACGGAGTGTCCGGTCGCTCATGCGCGCACCTCGATCCCGTGGTCGGCCAGCGTCGCCTTGAGCGAGGGTATGCCGATGGACCCGTCGTGGAAGACCGTCGCCGCGAGGGCACCGTCGACGTCCGCCTCCCGGAAGACGTCGACGAAGTGTGCCGGCGCCCCGGCGCCGCCGCTCGCGACGAGCGGGACCGGGCACTGCGACCGGACAGCTGCAAGTTGCTCGACGTCGTAGCCGTCGCGCACCCCGTCCGAGCCCATGCAGTTGAGCACGACCTCCCCGGCGCCGAGACCGACGACCTCGCGGACCCAGTCCAGCGTCGTGGTCTCCAGCGCCCGGGTCGCCTCCGGGCTCCCGGTGAACTGCCGGATCCGCCAGTGCCCGTCCTCGTCGCGCAGGCTGTCCACGCCGACGACGACGCACTGCACCCCGAAGGCCTCGGCGAGCTCGCCGACCAGCTCGGGGCGCTGGGTGGCCGGCGTGTTGACCGACACCTTGTCTGCACCTGCGTGCAGCACCGCCCGCGCCGTCTCGACCGAGCGGATGCCGCCGGCGACGCAGAACGGGATGTCGATCGCGCGGGCCACCCGCTCCACCCAGCCCACGTCGACCCCCCGGCCCTCGGGGCTGGCGGTGATGTCGTAGAAGACGAGCTCGTCAGCGCCCTCCCGGGCATACCGCTGCGCGAGCTCGACGATGTCGCCCATGTCGCGGTGGTCGCGGAAGCGGGTGCCCTTGACCACCCGCCCCTCGCGCACGTCGAGGCAGGGGATGATCCGGCGTGCCAGGGTCACGGCTGCTCCTCCCTCACCGCGTCGTCCACCGTGAGCCGCCCCTCGAGCAGCGCCTTGCCCAGGATGATCCCGGCGCACCCCTGCTTCTTCGCGGCCCGCACGTCGTCGACCGACCGGGCGCCGCCCGAGGCCTGGATGTCCAGCGCGGGGTTGGAGCGGGTGAGCATCGTGTAGAGGTGGAAGTTGGGCCCGGAGAGCGTGCCGTCGCGGCCGATGTCGGTGCACAGCACGTGCTGCAGCCCCGAGCCGTGGTACTGGTGCAGCGTCGTCGTGAGGTCCTGCTCCCCCACCGAGGTCCACCCCGCGGTCGGCAGCACCCACCGCCCGTCCTCGCCGATCCGGGTGTCCAGCGCCACGGTGATCCGGTCGCGCCGAAGCGGTCGAGCCAGCCCACGACCGTCGCGGGCTCACGCACCGACAGCGAGCCCACGACCACCCGCTCGGCGCCGGCGTCGAGGAGCCGCTGCACGTCGTCCGCGCTGCGCACCCCGCCGCCGGTCTGCACCCGCAGCCCGGTGGTGTCGCAGATCGTCTCCAAGGTCTCCAGCAGGGTGTATCCCCCGGCCCGGGCCGCGTCGAGGTCGACGAGGTGCAGCCACGCCGCACCGGAGCGCGCGTAGTTCGCCGCGACGGCCACGGGGTTGTCGGTGTAGCGCGTCTCCTGCTCGTAGTCACCCTTGTGCAGGCGCACGACCGCGCCGCCGCGGACGTCGATCGCTGGGTAGACGGTGAACGGTCCGGTGGTGCTCACTGGTATCTCTCCGGTGTCGGTGCGGAGGTCAGGCGTCATCGATCGACCTCCACCAGGAAGTTTCGCAGAAGGCGGGAGCCGACCGCCGAGGACCTCTCGGGGTGGAACTGCGCGCCCCATCGCAGCCCGGAGCGCACGACCGCGGTCCACGGCGCCGTGGACGGTGCTGGCGAGGGTGTGCTCGGTGGGCGCCGCGGCGTAGGAGTGCACGAAGTAGGCGCGGTCGCCCTCCTCGATCCCGACCAGGAGCGGGTCCTCGGCGAGGTCGGTCAGCGCGTTCCACCCCATGTGCGGCACCCGGACCCCGGCTGCCGGAGGTATGCCGACCACCTCGCCCGGCACGAGGCCGAGCGTCGCCACGCCGCCGTCCTCCTCGGAGCGCTCGAAGAGCAGCTGCATCCCCAGGCATACCCCGAGCAGCGGCGCCTGCACCTGGGCGAGCACCTCGACGAGACCGAGCTCGCGCAGCCGGCGCATGCCGGCCCCGGCTGCGCCGACTCCGGGCAGGACGACCCGGTCCGCGGCGAGGATGTCGCCCGGGTCGGCGGTGAGCCGGCCGGTCGCGCCGAGCCGCTCCAGGGCGTAGCTGACCGAGCCGATGTTGGTGCCACCGCCGTCGACGAGGGCGACCCTCACAGCACGCCCTTGGTGGTCGGGAGCTCGGCGGAGTCGCCCTGGCGGGCGATGCCCATGCGCAGCGCCCGGGCGACCGCCTTGAAGCCGACCTCGATCTTGTGGTGGGTGTTGCCGCCGGTCACCGACAGGTGCAGGGTGCAGCGCATGGCGTCGGCGAAGGAGCGCCAGAAGTGCTCGACCATCTCCGTGGAGAACTCGCCGACGGCCTCCCGGTCGAAACTGCCCTCGTAGGCGAAGTAGGGCCGCCCGGACAGGTCGATCGCCGCGGTCGCCTGTGCCTCGTCCATGGGCAGGGTGAAGCCGTAGCGGCCGATGCCGCGCTTGTCGCCGAGCGCGGTGCGGATCGCCTCGCCCACGGCCAGCGCGACGTCCTCGACGGTGTGGTGGTCGTCGATGTGCAGGTCGCCCTCGCACGCGACATGCAGCCGGAAGCCGCCGTGCTTGGCGAGCTGGTCGAGCATGTGGTCGTAGAACCCGATCCCGGTCGAGATCTCGCTGCCGCCGGTCGCGTCGAGGTCGACCTCCACCGTGATCGCCGTCTCGGAGGTGGCGCGCTCGACCCGGGCGGTCCGGGGCGCGTCGGCCAGCTCGTGCGCGATCTGCGACCAGGTGGTCCGCCGCTGGTCGTCGTCGGTCCCGTCGACCGTCCCGGGAGGAGGTATGCCGGGACCCCCAGGTTGTCGGCGAACTCCCGGTCGGTGGACCGGTCGCCGACCATGACGCTGCGGTCCCAGTCGACCCCCCGGTCCTTGAGCAGGTGCGCGACCATCCCGATGCCGGGCTTGCGGGTCCACGGCGCCTCCGGACCGCCGTGGTGCGGGTCGACGAAGATGTCCCGGAAGGTGATGCCCTGGCTGGCGAGCAGCTGCAGCAGGAACTGCTGCGGGCCCTCGAAGTCCTCGGTCGGGAAGGACTCCGTGCCCAGGCCGTCCTGGTTGCTCACCATGACGAGGTCGAAGCCCGCCCCCTGGATGCGCAGCAGCGCCGGGATCACGCCGTCGACGAGCGCCAGCTTGTCCAGCGCGTCGATCTGGTGATCCTCCGGCTCGGCGATGATCGTGCCGTCGCGGTCGACGAAGCAGATCGGGCGGGGGCTCATGCGGGGCTCTCCTCGGTGCTGGTGTCGGTGCTGAAGTCCGTGCTGGTGGTGGGGCTCGATGACGCGGTCAGCGCCTCGCGCAGGGCGGCCATCTCGGGGCCGGTGCCGATGGTGATGCGCAGGGCGTCGTGCAGGCCCGGCAGGTGGCGCATGTCGCGGACCACGATGCCGGCGGCGCCCAGGGTATGCAGCAGGGCGTCAGGGTCGTCGCACCGCACCAGGAAGAAGTTGGCCTCGCTGGCGTAGACCGTGCGCACGTCGTCGAGGTCGCGCAGCCAGCGGCCGACCTGGTCACGCAGCCGCAGGACCTCGCCCACGTGCTGCGCGGTGGCGTGCAGGACGTCCTCGGACAGGGCCCGCAGCGCGAGCTCGGTGACCGGCGCGGGCAGCGGGTAGGGCGCCTGCACCCGCCGCAGGACGGCCACCAGGTCCGGGTGGGCCAGCGCGATGCCGATCCGGGCCCCGGCGAGGGCGTGCGCCTTGGAGAGGGTGCGCAGCACGACGAGGGTGGGGTGCTCCTCGAGCAGGGTGATCGCCGAGCGCTGCTGCGCGAACTCGCCGTAGGCCTCGTCCACGACGACGACCGCCTGGTCGGCCAGCTCCTCGGCGAGCGCGGCGATCTCTCGCAGCGGGACGACCGAGCCGGTGGGGTTGCCCGGCGAGGCCACGAAGACCAGGCGGGCGCCGTGCTCCCGGGCCGCCCGCGCGACGGCGGCGGTGTCGACCCGCCAGCGCAGGCCGTCGTCGGTCTGGGGCACGTCGGTCACCGGCACGCCGTGCAGCCGCGCGGAGACGGCATACATCCCGAACGTCGGCGAGGTCACGACGACGCCGTCACCGCCGGGGCGGCACAGGCTGCGCACGAGCAGCTCGATCGCCTCGTCGCTGCCGCGGCCGACCACGACCCGGTCCGGGGTGGTCGCCCACAGGTCGGCGAAGGCCTCGACCAGCGCGGCCGGCTGCGGGTCCGGGTAGCGCCGGGACCCGCCGCCGCTGTCCGCGGGGCTGGCGACCCCGGACTCGTTGGCGTTGAGCCAGATGCGGTCCGGTATGCCTGTGGGCGCGCTGGTGCGGGCCGAGGAGTACCCCGCGAAGTCGCGCAGGTCCGGGCGCACCAGGTGCGCCGGGAAGGTGGTGTCGCCGCGGGTGGTCACAGCTCCCCCTGGGTGCGGGCGAGACGGCGCGTGACCGCGCGCTGGTGGGCGTGCAGCGACTCGGCCTCGGAGAGCGTCACGGCGCACGGGCCGACGGCGGCCAGGCCCTGCGGCGTGGCGCGCTGCACGGTCATGGCGATCTGGAAGGCGCCGACGTTGACACCGCCGGTGAAGCGCGCGGCACCCGCGGTGGGGAGCACGTGGTTGGTGCCGGAGCAGTAGTCGCCGAGCGTCTCCGGGGTGTGGTCGCCGAGGAAGACCGACCCGGCCCGGTCGATGCGCGGCACCCAGTCCGACGCGTCGCGCAGGGCGAGGATGAGGTGCTCGGGGGCGTAGTCGTTGGACACCTCGACAGCTGTGGCCAGGTCGGGGGTGACGACGAGGCGCGAGGACGCGAGCGCCTTGCGGGCGATGTCGGCGCGCGGCAGGCTCTCCAGCTGCTCCTCCACCTGGGTCGCGACCGCCACGGCCAACGCCCTTGAGTCGGTGAGTAGGACGACCTGGCTGTCCGGGCCGTGCTCGGCCTGGGACAGCAGGTCGGCGGCCACGAACTCGGCGTCCGCCCCGGCGTCCGCGATGACCAGGACCTCCGAGGGGCCGGCCGGCAGGTCGATGCCCGGCCCGCCCTCGGCCGTGCTGACCTGCCGCTTGGCCTCGGTGACCCAGGCGTTGCCGGGACCGAAGAGCTTGTCGCACGCCGGGACGGTCTCGGTGCCGTAGGCCATCGCCGCGATCGCCTGGGCCCCGCCGACGAGGTAGATCTGCTCGATGCCGCACTCGGCGGCGGCCGCGAGCACGGCCGGGTCGGCGGTGCCGTCCGGGCGCGGCGGCGTGCAGAGCACCACCTCCGGGCAGCCGGCCAGCTGCGCGGGCACACCGAGCATCAGCGCGGTCGAGGGCAGCGGCGCGGACCCGGCGGGGACGTAGAGCCCGACCCGGCGGATCGGGCGCACCACCCGCTCGCACACGACCCCGGGAGCCGTCTCGACGGCATACCCCTGCTGCCTGTCGGCGGCGTGAAGGTGCGGATGCGTCCGGCGGCCTCGGTGATCGCCTCCCGCAGGTCCGGGTCCAGCGCCGCGGCGGCGGTGTCCCGCTCCTGCGGCGTGACCCGCAGGTCGGCCACGGTCGCGCCGTCCAGGCGGGCGGTGAGCTCTCGCAGCGCGTCGTCGCCACGCTCGCGCACCTGCGCGAGGATGTCGGTGACGCCAGCGGTGACCTCGGGGCCCGCGGCCGCGGTGCCCCGGCGCAGCGCCTCGGCGCGCTGGGTGTCGTCGAGGTCGTCCCAGGTGAGGACGTTCATGCGAGCATCCCCTCGACCGGCAGCACCATGAGGTTGTGGGCGCCTCGCGCTTGAGGTCCTCGAGCTTGGCCCACGAGACCGAGCCGTGCACGAGCATCTGCAGCGCGACCTCGTCGCGGCCCTCGACCGCCGTGACCGTCGGCTCGTGCCCACCGGGCAGCAGCGGCAGGACCCGGTCGAGCAGCTCGCGCTCGACGCGCAGCAGGAGCAGTCGCGACTCCTTGAGCTGGACCGCCCCGTCGAGCCGCCGCAGCAGGAGGTCGGCGATCTCCTGCCGCCCGTCGTCGAGCTGGTGCCCAGGGCCGGCGATGACGGCCTCGCTGTGCAGGATCGTCGTGACGGGGGTGAGCTGGTTGGCGCGCAGCGTGCCGCCGGTGGAGACGAGGTCGCAGACCACGTCGGCCTGGCCCAGGCGCGGGGCGATCTCGACCGAGCCGTTGAGCACGACCGGCTCGGCGTCGACGCCGTGCTCGGCGAGCCACCGGCCCAGGGTGTGCGGGTAGGACGTGGCGATGCGGAGCCCGGCGAGCTGCTCGGGCCCGGTCCACTCCTCGTCCTCGGCGATCGCGACGTCCAGCCGGCAGGTGCCCCAGCCGAGCTGGCGCCACTCGGTCAGCTCGACGCCGCGCCCCTGGGCCTCACGGGCCAGGCCGTGCTCGACGAGCACGTTGCGCCCGACGATCCCGAGGTCGCAGACGCCGTCGGCGATGAGGCCGGGGATGTCGTCGTCCCGGACGAGCAGCAGGTCGACCGGCAGGCTCTCGCCGTAGCAGAAGAGCTTGTCGCGGCTCTCGCGCCAGGTGAGGCCGCAGGAGGCCAGCAGCTCGCGGGCCGGCTCGCCGAGGCGGCCGGACTTCTGGATCGCCACGCGCAGGCGGTCGCGCGGCTGGGCAGGCGGGGTCATCGGGACCTTTCGGTGCAGCGGGTGGGCTCGGCCGGTGGGGCGGAGCGGTCGGGTGGGGGAGCTGGCGGGGAGGCACGGCGCACGCCGTCGGGCGCTCAGACCGTCGGCAGCGCCGCCGGATGCTCGTGGTGATGCTCCAGGGCGGCGCGGTAGCCGCCGGCCCCGGCGTCCAGGCACCGCGCGATCCGCCCGACGGTCGTCACGCTCACGCCGGTCTCGTCGTGGATCTGGCGGTAGGACAGGCCCTGCGCGAGCAACGGGACGACGGACCAGCGGTCGGCCATGGCCTCGATCTCGGCCGGCGTGCACAGGTCGTCGAGGAAGGCGTGGACGGCGTCCGGCCCGTCGAGCGCGGCCAGCACGCGCGCCAGGCCGTCGCGCGCCCGCGCGCCGCCCTCGGCGTCCTCCCGCTGCTTCATCTCGTCGTGTCCTTCTCGCGTGGTCGTGGTCGGTGTCGGCTGGCCATGGGGAGCGTCTGTCTCGTCTGCTCATGTCGTAGCGTGCTAGTACGCTAACACGGCCGCCCGACCACGTCACCACCGCCACCGAGCGCCGCTTGTGGTTGCCCCCACCCCCACCGAGCGCCGCGAATGGTTGTCCCCCGGCCGATGCGAAGATGCTGGTATGCGCCGCACCCTCCTCCCCGCCGTCACCGCTCTCGTGCTCGCCGGCTGCGGCGGTGAGGCGACCTACCCCGGATCGTCCGCGGACGAACCACAGGGCGACGAGACGCCGGACGTGGCCTGCACCCAGCCGCCGACGCCACCGGCCGAGCCGAGGTCATACACCCAGGACGACCTGCCCGAGCCCCTGTCCGGCCAGCGGGAGACCCTGGCGGCGACGATCGAGACCACCTGTGGCGACATCGAGCTGGAGCTGTATGCCGGGGACGCGCCGCAGACCGTGGCGTCCTTCGCGTTCCTGGCGCAGGAGGGCTACTGGGAGGACAGCGCGTGCCACCGGCTGGTCACCAGCGGCATCTTCGTCCTCCAGTGCGGCGACCCGACCGGCACCGGGCAGGGCAGTCCGGGGTATGCCTTCGGCATCGAGAACGCGCCACCGGAGGGTCTCTACCCGCCCGGCACGCTGGCCATGGCCCGCACCCAGGACCCGGACAGCAACGGCGGCCAGTTCTTCATCGTCTACGACGACACCCAGCTGCCCGTCGAGGGCGGCGGCTACAGCATCTTCGGCCGCGTGACCGCAGGGCTCGACATCGTCGAGACGGTCGCGGCCGAGGGCAACGACAGCGGCGGCACCGCCCCGGCGCAGCCGATCAGCCTGCTGTCGGTCAGCGTCGGCGACTGAGGCAACCACTCACGACGCCCGGTCGGGAGTCAGACGAGCGGCTGGGCGAGCTCCACGCGCAGCGCGCTGACGACCTCGTCGCGGGGCACGGTGAACTGGTCCTGGCGGCGCAGGTCCTTGAGCGTCACCGTCCCGTCGGCCACCTCCTGCTGCCCCAGGATCGCGACGAAGCGGATCCCGGCGCGGTCGGCATACCGCAGCTGCTTGCCCAGCTTGCCGCCGTCGAGCACCGCCTCGGTGTTGATGCCGCCGTGCCGCAGCTGCGAGGCCAGCGCGAGCTGGTCGTCCAGCAGCTCGGCGTCGACCTGCGGCACCAGCACCTGCACCGTCGACTCCCCCGCCGAGACCTCGATCAGCCCGGCCTCCCGCAGCTGCCAGAACAGGCGCGACAGCCCGATCGAGATCCCGACCCCGGGCAGCCGTGACTTCGTGTACTGCCCTGCGAGGTCGTCGTAGCGGCCGCCCGAGCAGATCGAGCCCAGCTCGGGGTGCTCGTCCAGCGTCGTCTCGTAGACCGTGCCGGTGTAGTAGTCCAGCCCCCGGGCGATGGAGAAGTTGAGGCAGTAGTTGGCCTCCGGCACGCCCAGCGCGCGCACCAGCCCCAGCACCTCGCGCAGCTCGGCGACACCCTGGGCGAGCGCCTCGCTCCCGGCGGAGCCGGCCACCACGTCGTCGAGTCGCGCCAGCGCGTCGTCGTGCCCGGTGGACCGCGTCTGCACGAAGGTGAGGATCTGCTCGACGACCTCCTCGGCCAGCCCGAAGCCGTCCCCGGTCAGCGTCGTGCGCAGGTAGTCCGGCCCGCGCTTGTCCAGCTTGTCGACCTCGCGCAGCACCGCCGCCTGCGCCTGCGGGTCGGCGATGCCGAGGTCCTCGTAGAAGCCGCGCAGCAGCCGCCGGTTGTTGATCTGGATGGTGAAGTCGCCGATCGCCAGGTCGGTGAAGATCGCGTTGATGATCGCCGGGGCTTCGGCGTCGTGCCGGACCGACAGCTCGCCGGAGCCGATGACGTCCACGTCGCACTGGTAGAACTCGCGGAACCGCCCCCGCTGCGGCCGCTCGCCGCGGTAGACCCGCTGCATCTGGTAGCGCCGGAACGGGAAGGTCAGCTGGTGCTCGTGCTCGGCGACGTAGCGCGCCAGCGGCACCGTGAGGTCGAAGCGCAGCGCCAGCTCGGGCAGCGTCCCCTCCGCGGGGCTTTGCGCCCGGGCCTTCTCCAGCGCCCCGGTCGACTGGGCGAAGTAGACCTGCCGCTCGGTCTCGCCGCCGGTCTTGGTGAGGAGCACGTCGGAGCGCTCGAAGACGGGGGTCTCGACGGGCAGGAACCCGAAGCGCTCGTAGCCGGAGCGGATCGAGTCCAGCATCCGCTGGAAGGCGATCTGCTCGGGCGGCAGCAGCTCGAGGACACCGGACGGCGTGCGCGGGGAGATCACCGCGCGAGTCTATCGACCGGTATGCCGCCGCTCTCCCAGGCCGTGCACACGTCCAGGGGGCATAGTGGTCCCCATGAGCACCGGAGCAGCCTTGCCCCCGTCCCTCGAGCTGGCCTCGCGGGAGAGCATCACCCCGGCGCAGCTGCGGGAGGTCGGGGCGCAGCTGCAGCGCTTCCTGCTGGAGTACGAGTTCGGGCTGCGCGAGGTCGAGACGAAGATCGAGATTTTGCGCGACGAGTTCTCGCACATGCACGACTACAACCCGATCGAGCACGTCTCGAGCCGGGTCAAGTCACCGGACAGCCTGCGGGAGAAGGTCCTGCGCCGCGGCCTGGCGACGGACCTGCCGACGATCCGCCGGGAGATCACCGACATCGCCGGCATCCGCGTCACCTGCAGCTTCGTCACCGACGCTACCGCATCTTCGACCTGCTCACGCAGCAGGACGACATCACCATCCGCCGCGTCTCGGACTACATCGCCGACCCCAAGCCCAACGGCTACAAGAGCCTGCACGCCATCATCGAGATCCCGGTCTTCCTCTCCACCGGACGCGTCGAGGTGCCGGTGGAGGTCCAGCTGCGCACCATCGCGATGGACTTCTGGGCGAGCACCGAGCACAAGATCCACTACAAGTACGACGGCAACGTGCCCGACTCACTGCTCGACGAGCTCAAGACCGCCGCGGACAGCGCCGCCGAGCTGGACGCCCGGATGCACCGGCTGCACCGCGAGCTGCACGGTCAGAGCGAGGTCAGGTAGGGGTTCGTCCCGCGCTCGCGCGCCATCGTGGTCGCGGGCCCGTGGCCCGGCAGCACGAGCGAGGAGTCGGCGAGCGGGAGCACGACGTCGCGCAGGCTGCGCCGCATCGCCGCCGCGTCGCCGCCCGGCAGGTCGGTCCGGCCGATGGACCCGGCGAAGAGCACGTCGCCGGAGAGCACGGTCCGGTCCAGATCGTCGGAGGGTATGCCGTCCGGCACGTCGTGCGCGGTGAAGAGCACCGAGCCCTCGGTATGCCCGGGGGCGTGGGCCACCTCGATCCGCAGGCCGGCCAGCTCGAGGGTCGTGTGGTCCTCGCCGGCAGCGCCGAACTCCACGATCCGCTCCGGTTCGGTCCACGTCGCGCGCCGGCCGAACTGCTGCTCGAGGGCGGCGACGAGCTCGGGACTCATGGTGGCGAGCGGGTCGGTGAGGCGGTACCGGTCGTCGGCGTGGATGTAGGGGCTCACCGCAGTGGTGCCCTGACAGACCGGGGCGACGGCATACACGTGGTCGAGGTGGCCGTGGGTGAGCAGCACGGCGGCCGGCCGCAGCCGGTGCTGGGCGAGCACGTCCTGCACCCGGTCCTCCACCCCGATGCCCGGGTCCACGATCAGGCACTCCTCCCCCTCGGCGGGAGCGATGACGTAGCAGTTGGTGGCGAAGGCGTCGGCGACGATGCTGCGGACGAACATGGGGCTGACCCTACGCACCGCTGCCGAGCACCTCGGCAGGGCCACCACGGGCTCGACCGGTAGGGTCGGGGCGTCCACGCCATGTCGAGCCGGCCCCGACGGTCGTGCTCGCGGTCCCCGTCAGAGGAGCCACCACCGTGTCCGAGCAGACGCCCACCACCACCGAGCCGGAGGAGTCGGCCGCCGAGCCGACGGTCGCCGCCACCGAGGACGTCGAACCGCAGCCGGAGCCGGACACCTCCCCTGAGGCCGAGCATCAGCAGCCGGACACACCCGCAGAGCCCGAGGCAGCCCCGCAGCCCGCACCCCCGGCGCCCCCGAAGCCGGCCGCGCCCTCCCCCGCGATGTTCGCGGCGCGCCGGCCCGCGGCGGCCCGTCCCGCCGGTGGGGTCGCCCTGGCGGCGCCCGAGCCGCACCCGGACCCGAGCGAGTCCATGAAGCACGGGCGCGTCGCCGAGGACGGCACCGTCTACGTCGTCGCCGCCGACGGCACCGAGCGTGAGGTCGGCTCCTACCCCGGCGCGAGCCCGGAGGAGGCGCTGGCCTACTTCGCCCGGAAGTACGACGAGATGCTCGCCTCGGCGGACCTGCTCAAGGCCCGGCTCGCGGGCACCGACGTCTCCGCCCACGACGCCCGGCAGTCCTTGGCCCACCTCAAGGAGCAGATCGGCGAGGCGCACGTGGTCGGCGACCTGGCGGCGCTGTCCGCGGTCGTCAAGCACCTCGAGGAGGAGGTCAAGGTCCGCTCCCGCACCGAGCAGGAGGAGCGGCTGCAGGCCAAGGCGCAGGCCGCGCAGGAGCGCGAGAAGCTCGTCGTGGAGGCCGAGCAGCTCGCGGCCACCGAGCCCGCGAAGGTGCAGTGGAAGCAGAGCAGCGGGCGCGTCCGCGAGCTGCTCGAGGAGTGGAAGGCGCACCAGCGCTCCGGTCCGCGTCTCGACAAGGAGGTCGAGAACGCGTTGTGGCAGCGCTTCAGCCATGCGCGCTCCGACTTCGACAAGATGCGCAAGACCTGGTTCGCCCACCTCGACGAGGAGCACGCCAGCGCCAAGGCCACCAAGGAGCGCCTGGTCCGCGAGGCCGAGGCGCTGTCGACCAGCAAGGACTGGGGCGCCACCGCCGGTGCCTTCAAGCGGCTCATGCAGGACTGGAAGCGGGCAGGCCGGGCCTCCCGTGCCGACGACGACGCCCTGTGGGCGAGGTTCAAGGCCGCCCAGGACTCCTTCTTCGACGCCAAGGACGAGGTCGTGGCGGCCGAGGAGGCGGAGTTCACCGAGAACCTCAAGGTCAAGGAGGGCCTGCTCGAGGAGGCCGAGGCGCTCACCGTCGACGAGGCGCACCTGGACCAGACCAAGGCCGAGCTGCGCAAGATCCAGGACCGCTGGGACGCCGCGGGCAAGGTGCCGCGGGCGGACATCAAGCGGGTCGAGAACCGGCTGCGCGCGGTGGAGCAGAAGGTGCGCGACGTCGAGGACTCGCAGTGGCAGCGCACCGACCCCGAGCTGAACGCTCGGGCGCAGTCGATGGTCGACCAGCTCGAGCGTGCGGTCCAGGGCTTGGAGGCCGACCTCGCCGCCGCCCAGGCCGCGGGTGAGGACAAGAAGGCCCAGGACCTCGAGGCCGAGCTGGCCACGAAGAAGCTGTGGCTGAGCTCGGCGCGCGGAGGTCTCGGCCGGTGAGCAGCCTCACCCGCCTCGCGACCCAGGTGAGCGAGGTCGCCGAGGGCCTGTGCGCCTACCTCGACGCCTCGCCCTCGCCGTTCCACGCGGTGCACGCCGCGCAGCAGCTCCTCACCGACGCCGGCTTCACCGAGGTCGACGAGACCGAGCCGACCCCGTCCGCACCGGGCAGCTATGTCGTCCGGCGCGGGGGCTCGCTCATCGCCTGGTCCACCGCCCACCTGCCCGCGGACCGGCCGGCGCACACGGCATACCGGGTGGTCGGGGCGCACACCGACTCCCCGAACCTGCGGATCAAGCCGCAGCCGGACTGGACCCGTGCCGGGTGGCAGATGCTCGGCGTCGAGGTCTACGGCGGCGCGCTGACCAACTCCTGGCTGGACCGGGACCTCGGGCTCTCCGGCCGCGTCGCGGTCCGTGACGCCACGGCGCCGCACGGGATCAGCCAGCTGCTGTGGCGCTGCGAGGACCCGCTGCTGCGGGTCTCCCAGCTCGCCATCCATCTCGACCGCACCGTGCGCAGCGAGGGCCTGAAGCTCAACGACCAGGACCACCTCGCCCCGCACTGGAGCACCGGCACGGAGGCGTCGACCTTCCGGGACTGGCTCGCGGGTCAGGTCGACGTCGCGCCCGAGGACCTGCTGGGCTTCGACGCCATGACCCACGACCTCACCCCCGCCCGCCGCATCGGCGGCGAGGGCGAGCTCGTCGCGTCGGCACGCCTGGACAACCTCGCCACGTCGTATGCCGCGGTGCGGGCGCTGCTGCAGGCGGTCGCCGCTCCCGGCGAGGCCGCCTCGGTGCCGGTCGTCGTGCTCTTCGACCACGAGGAGGTGGGCAGCACCTCCGAGCGCGGGGCGCAATCGACCTTCCTGCCGTCCTGGCTGGAGCGGATCGTGCTGGCCGCCGGGGGCACCCGTGAGGACTACTGGCGCGCGCTGGCCGGCTCGGTCATCGCCTCCGGCGACATGGCGCACGCCACGCACCCCAACTATGCCGAGCGCCACGAGCCGAGTCACCCGATCCTCATGAACGGTGGCCCGGTGCTCAAGGTCAACACCAACCTGCGCTACGCCACCGACTCCGTCGCGCGGCCGCCTTCACCCTGGCCTGCGAGCAGGCGGGGGTGCCGATGCAGACGTTCGTCACCCGCTCGGACCTGCCCTGCGGCTCCACGGTGGGTCCGATGACCTCGGCCCTCACCGGTGCGACGACGGTCGACTTCGGCGCGCCGGTGCTCTCGATGCACTCCACCCGGGAGATCTGCGGGACCCTCGACCAGGCGGGGTATGCCGCCGCCCTCGCCGCCTTCCTCTCCCCCGCCTGAGGCGCCCGGTCAGGACGCCGACGGGGAGGGCTCGGAAGCCTCCCGGCGGTGCGGGTCGGTGCTCGTCGTGCCCGTGACCCGGTAGGCGTCGAGGACGGCCGGGATGCGCCGGACGGCCCGCAGCACCGACTCCAGGTGCGAGGGGTCGGCCATCTCGAAGGTGAACTTGCTCAGCGCCACCCGGTCCCGGTTGGTCTGCACCGACGCGGACAGGATGTTGACGTGCTGCTCGGAGAGCACCCGGGTGATGTCGGACAGCAGGGCCGACCGGTCCAGGGCCTCCACCTGCATGTTGACGAGGAACAGGCTGCTCGCCGTCGGTGCCCAGGCCACCCGGATGATGCGCTCGGGCGACTTGCTCTGCAGCTCCGCGGCGTTGGTGCAGTCGGTGCGGTGCACCGAGACCCCCTTGCCGTGGGTGACGAAGCCGAGGATCGGGTCGCCGGGCACCGGCGTGCAGCACCGGGCGATCTTGACCCAGACGTCGTCCGCGCCCACGACCGTGACCCCGGGGTCGGCCTGCGCGATCCGGCCGCGGCGCGGCCGCACCGCCTCGGCCAGGTCCTCCTCGGTGCCGTCCTCACCGCCGAGCGTCGCCAGCAACTGCTTGACGACGTGCTGCGCCGAGACGTGCCCCTCGCCGACAGCGGCGAAGAGCCCGTCGATGTCCTTGTAGTTGAGGCCCTGCGCCACGGCCGTCAGCGTGTCGTGCCGCATGAGCCGCTGCAGCGGGGCGTTCTGCTTGCGCAGCACCTTGGCGATCTCGTCCTTGCCGGAGTCGACCATCTCCTCGCGGCGCTCGCGGGTGAACCACTGCCGGATCTTGTTGCGCGCCCGGGGGCTCTTGACGAAGGTCAGCCAGTCGCGGCTGGGACCGGCGTCCTGGGCCTTGCTCGTGATGATCTCGCAGACGTCGCCGTTGCCCAGCTCGGAGTCCAGCGGGGCGAGCTTGCCGTTGACCCGACCACCCACGCAGCGGTGCCCGACCTCGGTGTGCACGGCGTAGGCGAAGTCGACCGGGGTCGCACCGGCGGGCAGCGCCATGACGTCGCCGTCCGGGGTGAAGACGTAGACCTCGGCGGCGCCCATCTCGAAGCGCAGCGAGTCGAGGAACTCGCCGGGGTCGGAGGTCTCCTGCTGCCAGTCGATGAGCTGCCGGAGCCACTGCATACCCTCCAGTGCGCCAGGCGCCCCGTCGGGACCGGCGACGGCCTTGGTGCCGTCCGGGCTCTGCTCCTTGTACTTCCAGTGCGCGGCGACGCCGTACTCCGCCCGGCGGTGCATCTGGTAGGTGCGGATCTGGATCTCCACCGGCTTGCCGCTCGGCCCGATCACGGTCGTGTGCAGCGACTGGTACATGTTGAACTTCGGCATCGCGATGTAGTCCTTGAACCGCCCCGGCACCGGGTTCCACCGGTTGTGCAGGGCGCCGAGCACCGCGTAGCAGTCCTGGATGGACTCGACGAGCACGCGCACGCCGACCAGGTCGTAGATCTTGTCGAAGTCGTGCCCCCGCACGATCATCTTCTGGTAGACCGAGTAGTAGTGCTTGGGCCGCCCGGTCACCGTGGCCCGGATCTTGGCCGTGTGCAGCTCGTCACCGATCTCACCGCGGATGCGGGAGAGCATCTCCTCGCGCGCCGGTGCACGGTCGGCGACCATCCGCACGATCTCGTCGTAGACCTTGGGGTAGAGCTGGGCGAAGGAGAGGTCCTCCAGCTCCCACTTGATGGTGTTCATCCCCAGCCGGTGCGCGAGCGGAGCGTAGATCTCCAGCGTCTCCCCCGCCTTGCGGGCGGCGCTCTCGGCCGAGACGTAGCGCCAGGTGCGGGCGTTGTGCAGCCGGTCGGCGAGCTTGATGACCAGCACCCGGATGTCGCGCGCCATCGCCACGACCATCTTGCGCACCGTCTCGGCCTGGGCGGCGTCGCCGTAGGTCACCTTGTCCAGCTTGGTGACGCCGTCGACCATCATCGCGATCTCGTCGCCGAAGTCCTTGCGCAGCTGCGCCAAGGAGTATGGCGTGTCCTCCACCGTGTCGTGGAGCAGCGCCGCCGCGATGGTCGAGGGCGTCATGCCCAGCTCGGCGAGGATCGTGGCCACGGCGAGCGGGTGGGTGATGTAGGCGTCGCCGCTCTTGCGCTGCTGGCCCTTGTGCATCTCGTCGGCGACGGCGTAGGAGCGCTCGATGAGCGCCAGGTCGGCCTTGGGGTGGGTCGCCCGCACCGAGCGCAGCAGCGGCTCCAGCGCCGGGTTGGTCGAGGCCCGCGTGCCACCGAGCCGGGCCCAGCGCGGCCGCAGGCCACCACCCACCCGGGCGGGTGGCGTGCTCGCGGCCGGCTCGTTCATGCACAGATCATAGGTGGTGCGGACCGGCCCGCCGCACGCCGGTGACCAGCGAGAGACCCGCGGATCGAGGCCGGGTCCCCAGGCTGCTCAGACGCTGGTGAGGCAGTGCAGGTCGTAGCCGGTGAGCTTGTCCCGGCCCGCCAGCTCCTCGATCTCGAGGACGAGCTCGATGGCCGCGACGCTCGCGCCGCAGCGCTCGATGAGCTCGCAGGTCGCGGCCAACGTCCCGCCGGTCGCGAGCACGTCGTCGACGACGAGCACCCGCTCGTGGTGCGAGACGGCGTCCTGGTGGATCTCGAGGGTGGCCGTGCCGTACTCCAGCGTGTAGGACTGGCTGTGCACCGCGGCCGGCAGCTTGCCGCCCTTGCGCACCGGCACGAAGCCGACACCGAGCTCGTGCGCGATCATCGCCCCGAGGATGAACCCACGGGCCTCGATGCCGGCCACCACGTCCACCTGGCCGCGGCGGCGCTCGACGGTGTCCGCGACGATCCGGTCACGCAGCCCGCGGTCGAGCAGCACTGGCGTGAAGTCCTTGAAGACCACGCCCTCCTCCGGGAAGTCCGGGATGTCGCGCATCCCGGCGAGCACGTCGGCGGCGAGCCGGGGATCGGGATCGGCCATGGCGGGGAGCTCCTCGGGGGTCAGCGGGTGCGCCGCTTGCGCTTGGGCTGGTTACGCGGGCCGCGCTGGGCATACGGGTGCAGCTGCCGGCCCTGGGCCGGGCCGGTGCTCGTCCCCTCCGACCTCGACGCCGACGTCGTGGCCGTCGTGGCGTCGGCACCCACGAGCGCGCCGTCGGCCTCGTCCGACCCCTCCTCGACGTCGTCCTCGTCCAGGTCCCGGCCGCGCTGGGCCGCGCGGGCGTCGTGCCGGGCACGGCGCTTGGTGACCTGGGCGTCGTGGCGACGGATCGTCAGCTCGCCCTCGCGCAGGTGCACGAGCAGCGGCGTGGCGATGAAGATCGAGGAGAAGGTGCCGACCGCGATGCCGATGAACAGCGCCCAGGCGAGGTCGACCAGGGTGCCCGGACCGATCAGGGTCACGCCCACGACGAGGATGACCGCGACCGGCAGCAGCGCCACGACCGAGGTGTTGATCGAGCGCACCAGGGTCTGGTTGACCGCCTGGTTCGCCGCCTCGCCGAAGGTCTGCCGCTTGGTCTCGAAGGCGTGCTCGGTGTTCTCCCGCACCTTGTCGAAGACGACGATGGTGTCGTAGATCGAGTACCCGAGGATCGTGAGGAAGCCGATGACCGACGCCGGCGAGACCTCGATCCCGATGAGGGCGTAGATGCCCACGGTGAAGAGCACGTCGTGGATGAGGGCGACCAGCGCGGCGACCGCCATCTTCCAGGTGTGGAAGTAGAGCGTCAGGACCAGCGTCACCAGCGCGAGGAAGACCGCCAGCGCGATGAGCGCCCGGTTGGTGACGGTCTCGCCCCAGGAGGGCCCGACGAAGGAGCTGGTGACGTCGGCGACGTCCACCCCGAACTCGTCGGCGAGGTCGCCGCGGGCGGTCTCGGCCTCCGAGCTCTCCAGCTCGCCGGTCTGGACCCGGACCGTGGAGTCCCCGATCTGCGTGATCGTCGTGGTGCCGCCCGGGGCGACCTCCTCGATGATGTCGCCGGCGCGCTGCTCGTAGTCCTCCATCTGCTGGGCGCTGACCTGGCTCACCCGCAGCTCGGAGCCGCCGCTGAACTCGATGCCGAAGTTGAGGCCACGGCCCAGCAGGCCCGTCAGGGAGACGGCGATGAGGACCGCGGACAGGAGGTACCAGAACATGCGGCGGCCGACGATGTCGTAGGACCGTGCGCCGGAGTAGAGGTCGTTGCCGAGGCGGGAGAAACGCGACATCAGACCACACCGCCTTCCAGTTCTTCACGGGTATGCCGTCTGCGCCCGGGGGCGATGACGTCGGGCTCCCGCACGCGTCCCCGGCCCAGGTAGGCCGAGCGCTTGGCGCCCAGCCGCTCCGGCTGCATACCGGACCACTTCTTGCCCTCGCCGAAGAAGCGGGTGTTGGCCAGGATGCTCACCAGCGGATGGGTGAACATGAAGACCACCACGAGGTCGATGATCGTGGTCAGCCCGAGCGCGAAGGCGAAGGCCTTGACGCCCGACTCCGAGAGGAGGTACAGCACGGTCGCCGCGATGAGGTTCACCACGTCGGAGATGATGAGCGTGCGGCGGGCCCGCTCCCAGCCGGTGTCGACGGCATACCGCAGCGGCCGTCCGGCGCGCACCTCGTCCCGGATGCGCTCGAAGTAGACGATGAAGCTGTCCGCGGTGATGCCGATCGCGACGATGAGACCGGTCACCCCGGCCATGGTCAGCCGGAAGTTGTTGGCCCACCCGAGCAGCGTCACCGAGCCGTAGGCGAGCAGCGCCGCCACGACCAGCGAGCCGATGGCGACCAGGCCGAGCGCGTGGTACTGCACCAGCATGTAGGCGAAGACGAGCAGCAGCCCGATGATCCCGGCGATGACGCCGTAGCGCAGCTGCTCCCCGCCGAGGGTGGGGCTGATCTGCTCCGAGGTCTGCACCTCGAAGCTCAGCGGCAGCGCACCGAACTTCAGCTGGTTGGCCAGCGACTGCGACTCCTCCGGGGTGAAGTCGCCGGAGATCGTGGCGGTGCCGCCGGAGATGACGCCGTTGACGGTGGGGGCGGTGATGACCTGCCCGTCCAGGACGGTCGCGAAGCGGTTCTGCGCCTCGCCCTGCGGGTAGCCGTAGAGCCGGGAGGTGATCTCGGCGAACGTCTGCCCGCCCTCGCCGTCGAAGGTGAGGTTGACCTGCCAGCGGCCGGTCACCGCGCCGCCCTGGACCGTCTCCGGCCCGGCGTTGGCGTCGGTGACGCTGCTGCCGGTGAGCTCGACGGGCCCGAGGATGAACTTCTCATCGCCCTCGACGGTGCAGGCCACGGTCGGCTGGTCGGTCGGGGCCGCGGCGACCTGCGTGGCGACGCCCTCGGCGGCACAGTCCAGGGCGCTGAACTCCTCCTGGAGCTCGGGCGTGATCTGGGCCAGGCTCGAGGGGTCGCTCGCCGTCGGCAGCTCGCCCTCCTGGACCGGCGGTGCGGTGCTGTCGGAGCCGTCCTCCGCGGGGACGCCGGGCGCCTCGGTGGCGGGCGCGTCGTCGCTGCCGGAGCTGGGCAGCCGGGTGCCGCCGCGGTTCTCCTCGGTCTGCTCCGCCTCGTCGCTCGTGCCCTCTTCGACGCTGTCCTGCGTCTCGGAGTCCTCCTGCGCGTCCTGCTGCTGCTCGAACTCCTCGAGCTGCTCCTCGATGAGGCTGGGCGGCAGCGGGAGGGTGCGCTGCTCCGGCATCTCCATCTCCGGCGCCGTGAACTGGGCCACGAGCACCGGACGGAACCGGAGCTGCGAGGAGCGGCTGAGCGCCTCCACCTGCTCCGGGGTCGGGTTGCCGGGGATGGCCACGGAGACGTTCTGGCCCTGGCGGGTGACCTCGGCCTCGGTGACGCCACCGCCGTCGACGCGACGACGGATGATGTCGATGGCCTGGTCGAGCTGCTCGGCGGAGACGTTGGTGCCGTCCTCGGTGAGTGGCTCCATGACGATCTGGCGGCCACCGGCGAGGTCCAGGCCGAGCTGCGGTGTCAACGAGGCCGGTGGCTCCGCCCACAGCCGCGCCGCGCCGATGCCGCCGAAGAGCAGCACGGTGATCACGAGGAGGCTGAGCAGGGTGCGCAGCGGGCCCCGGATGCGGGCGCTGCGCTGGCCCCCGGACCGGCGACCGCCGCCGGAGCGGCGCTGTCGCGACCGCTCGCCTCACCCGCTCCGGGCAGGTCCTCGTCCCGGCGGGGCGCCGGGGTCGAGGTCGTCATCGGGTCGGACCGTCGGTGTCGGTCGGGGTGTCGCCGTCGGCGGGGCCGCCGTCGCCCTGGTCGGTGGCGGCCGGGCCGGGCCGGCCGCCCAGGGAGCCGACCATCGACATCGGCAGGATGGCCCGCCGCTGGAACCGCAGCACCACTCCCCCAGCCTCGAGGTGGATGACCTCGGCCTCGACGGCGCGGATCACGCCGAACATCCCCGAGGTGGTCATCACCTCCTGGCCCGGCTGCAGCTGGCTCTGCGCCTCGTTCACCGAGCGGGCACGCCGCCGCTGGTTGAACATGAGGAACAGCAGGAAGATGATCGGCAGTGCCAGGATGAGCAGCGTGAGGCCGGAGCCCCCCGCGCCCGCAGCGGAGCCGGTCGCCAGTGTCATGGAGTGACCCTTCGAAAGCGTGTCTCGTGGGGCGCCGGGTGCGACGCCGTCGTCCCGCCGCCCGCGCCCAGGCGCGCGGCAGGCACCCGGGGCAGTCTAGGTGAGTCCGCTGGGGCCACCAAAGAGGCCGGTATGCCGTGTCCCCGCCACCCGATCCGCCGCCCTGGCCCATCCCCCGTAGGCTCACCGACCCGGAAAGTCGCGCCATGGCAGGACTTCCACGGTCAGTAGCGCTGCCGGCATACCCACCGACCGGCGAATGCACGCCCCAGCAGGACTTCCACGGTCAGCACCACTGCCGGTATGCCCGCCGACCGGGGAGATCTTGCCCCGGCAGGACTTCCACGGTCAGCACCGCTGCTGGCATACCCGCCGACCGGGGAGATCTTGCCCCGGCAGGACTTCCACGGTCAGTCGCCGAGCGGGAGCGTCTCCGGCGGGTCGTCGTCGGCGCCGAAGCGGCCGCCGGTGCTGCCGGGGACGCCGCCACCGGCGCCGGCGGGCGGGGTGAGGCCCAGGTGGGACCAGGCGGCCGGGCTCGCGGCGCGGCCGCGAGGGGTGCGCACCATGAAGCCCTCGCGCACGAGGTAGGGCTCGGCCACCGTCTCCACGGTGTCCGGCTCCTCGCCCACCGCGACCGCGAGCGTCGACAGCCCCACCGGGCCCCCGCCGAACCGGGTGCAGAGCGCATCGAGGACGGCCCGGTCCAGCCGGTCCAGGCCAAGCTCGTCGACGTCGAAGAGCGCCAGCGCCGCGCGGGCGGCCGGCTCGTCGACGACGTCCTGGCCGTGCACCTGCGCCCAGTCCCGCACCCGCCGGAGCAACCGGTTGGCGATGCGGGGGGTGCCGCGGGAGCGGGAGGCGATCTGGGTGATGCCGGGGTCGTCCGCCTCGATCTCCAGCAGCGCGGCGTTGCGGTGCAGGATCGCCACGAGGTCCTCGGTGGCGTAGTAGTCCAGGTGCCCGGTGAAGCCGAAGCGGTCCCGCAGCGGCGCCGGGAGCAGCCCGGCCCGGGTGGTCGCGCCGACCACGGTGAACGGCGGCAGCTCCAGCGGGATGGCGGTCGCGCCCGGACCCTTGCCGACGATGACGTCGACCCGGAAGTCCTCCATCGCGAGGTAGAGCATCTCCTCGGCCGGCCGCGACATCCGGTGGATCTCGTCGAGGAAGAGCACCTCTCCCTCGACCAGGGACGACAGCACGGCGGCGAGGTCCCCGGCGTGCTGGATGGCCGGGCCGCTGGTGATCCGGATCGGCTGCTCCAGCTCGCCGGCGATGATCATCGCGAGCGTCGTCTTGCCCAGGCCGGGCGGCCCGGACAGCAGCACGTGGTCCGGCGGGCTGCCGCGACGCCGGGCCGCCTCGAGCACGAGCCCGAGCTGGTCGCGCACCCGCCGCTGGCCGGGGAACTCCGCCAGCCGCCGCGGGCGCAGGGCCGCCTCGATCCGCCGCTCCTCGTCGGTCCCGGCGGCATCGACCACCCGCTCGGCCCCGGTGAACGCCTCCTCCGGCACCTCGACCTCGTAGGAGCCGTCCTCGGACGGGCGGTCGTCGTCGGAGGCGTCGTCGCGCCGACCGGCCGCCTCGGTCACCGGCCCAGCTCCCGGAGGGCCGCGCGCAGCAGCGCGGCGACGTCGGCGGGCGCCTCGTCCTTCGTCACGGTGGCGAGTGCGCCGTCGGCCTGCTTGGCCGTCCAGCCGAGACCCTGCAGCGCCTCCCGCACCTGGCTCTGCACGGCGTCGTCCGCGGAGGCGACAGTCCCGGCGGCCCGCTGCGGCAGAGCCGGGTCGACGCCGACCGCCAGGATCTTGTCCTTGAGCTCCAGCACCAGCCGCTCGGCCGACTTCTTGCCGATGCCGGGCACCTTAATCAGCGCGACGAGGTCGCCCTGGGCGATCGCCGCGCGGACGTCGTCGGGCGAGTGGACCGAGAGCATCGCCAGCGCGAGCCGTGGCCCCACGCCGCTGACCGTCTGCACCTGCTCGAAGATCGCCTTGGCGTCCGAGCCGTCGAAGCCGTAGACCGTCAGCGACTCCTCGCGGACGACGAGGGTCGTCTCGAGCGAGACCTCCTGGCCGCTGCTCGCCCCGGCGGCGGTCTCGGGGGTGGTGTGCACGAGCAGCCCCACGCCCCCGACCTCGACGACGAGGTGGTCGAGGCCGACGTGGCGGACCGTGCCGCGGACCGAGGCGATCACCGGGGGTTCCTCCTGCTGCTGGTGGCGGTGGTGACGGTGCTGGTGACGCGACCGCCAGCGCGGGCCGAGGCCCGGGCGGCAGCGGACCGGGCCGCCGTGCGGTGCTCGTCGTGGAGCTGGGCCAGCCGGTTGGGCCGCGCCTTCGCTGCTGCGCGCTCGGCGTCCTTCAAGCGGTCGGAGCCACCGGCCTCACCCTCCAGGCGAGCCTGCGATCCCCCGCGCCACAGGTGGCAGATGGCCAGCGCCAGCGCGTCGGCGGCGTCGGCCGGTCGGGGCGCCTGCTCCAGGGTGAGGATCCGGGTGACCATGCGCGTCACCTGGCCCTTGTCGGCCCGGCCGTTGCCGGTGACCGCGGCCTTGACCTCCGACGGCGTGTGCAGCACGACCGGGAGCCCCAGCCGGGCGGCGGCCAGCAGCGGCAGCGCCGAGGCCTGCGCCACGCCCATGATGCTGCTGTTGCGCGTGCTGGCGAAGACCCGCTCCACGGCTACTGCCTCCGGGCGGGTCCGGGCGAACCACTCGTCCAGCTCGGTCTGCAGGGTGAGCAGCCGCTCCGCCGGGTCGTCGCTCGGCGGTGTCCGCACCACACCGACCTCGACGAGCCGCAGCTGGCGCCCGGGGAGCCCCTCGACCACCCCCAGACCGCACCGGGTCAGGCCGGGGTCGACGCCGAGCACGCGCATTCCGCTCCCGTTCCGAAGGTGTGGACAGATGTTCGGACTCCACGCTACACAGCCTCGTCGCCGGTCCCCGGCCGCGACACACCATCGGAGACAGCGTGGACCTCGCTGCGCTCGGGGTCCTTTCTGCTCCGAGCAGTCAAGCTCGCGCCGCTCGGGACTACTCGGCCTCGTCGAGCTGCGCCAGGACCTCGTCGGAGATGTCGGCGTTGGAGTAGACGTTCTGCACGTCGTCGCAGTCCTCGAGCGCGTCCACGACCCGGATGACCTTCTTGGCGCCGTCGACGTCCAGCGGCACCTGCATGCTCGGCACGAAGGTCACCTCGGCCGAGTCGTAGTCCATGCCCGCCTCCTGCAGCGCGGTGCGCACCGCCACGACGTCACCGGCCTCGGAGATGACCTCGAAGGACTCGCCGAGGTCCTCGACCTCCTCGGCCCCGGACTCCAGCACGATCTCCAGCAGCGCGTCCTCGCCGGTCTCGCCGCTCTCCTGCTCCTTGGGCACCACGACCTGGCCCTTGCGCTCGAAGAGGTAGGCCACCGAGCCGCTGTCGGCCATCGAGCCGCCGTTTCGGGTGAGCGCGGTGCGGACCTCCATGACGGCGCGGTTCTTGTTGTCGGTGAGGCACTCGATGTAGAGCGCGACCCCGCCGGGGGCATACCCCTCGTAGACCAGGGCCTCGTAGCTCGCGCCGCCCGCCTCCGCGCCGGAGCCGCGCTTGACGGCCCGGTCGATGTTGTCGTTGGGGACCGAGCTCTTCTTGGCCTTCTGGATGGCGTCGTAGAGCGTCGGGTTGCCGGTCGGGTCTCCCCCACCCATGCGCGCGGCGACCTCGATGTTCTTGATGAGCTTGGCGAAGAGCTTGCCGCGCTTGGCGTCGATCGCGGCCTTCTTGTGCTTGGTCGTCGCCCACTTGGAGTGACCACTCATCCGGTGTCCTCGCATCCGTCGTCTCGGGGTATGCCGCTCGCACAGGTCCCTCGGGACCTCGACGCGGGCGGCAGGGATCGACGCCCTAGGTTACCCGCATGCCAGGGGACCCTCGTGAGGTGCAGATCCGGGCGCGCACATCGGGGGGATCCGGCCGGACTGGGTGCCGGAGGGCGCCCCCGACCTGCTGCTGATGCAGCTGCCGCCCGGCTGACCCGGGCCCGGGCATACCCCCCGCCTCACTCTTGTCCCACCACCCCCGGGTGCCGCATAGTGAGGGTGGCTCGGGCCGGTCCCTGCTCGACCACCCCACTCGACGAGGAGTCATCGTGCGACGTCACTCCGTCGCAGGGCTCGCGCTCGCACTCGTGGTGTCCCTCACGAGTGCCCCCGCGTCCGCCAGCCCCGCAGCGCCCGAGCCCGACCTCGCGGACCCTGCGTCCGGCAGCTCGCTCCCCTGGGCCCAGCAGGCGCAGGCCGCGCCCGAGCCGGAGAGCGCCGAGGACCTGGGCGAGACCACGGTCGTCACCACCGACGACGTGCTCCCGGCGCCGGTGCCGGGCTCGGAGGTCTACCCGGTGCCCGCCGACGGCAGCTACGACATCACCGGCGGCGGCTACGGCCACCGGATCGGCATGTCGCAGTGGGGGGCCCACGGCGCGGGCCTCGAGGGCCTGTCGCACGAGGAGATCGTCGACTTCTACTACCCCGGCACCCGGCTGGAGACCTGGTCCGCCCAGGACATCTCGGTGGGCATCACCATCGACGGCGACGGGGTCACCCGGGTGGCGCACCGCTCCGGCCTGCGGGTCTCTGCCGCCCCGGGCAGCCGCACCTACGCCCTGCCCTCCGGACGCAGCCAGTGGCGGGTGCGCGCGACGACCTCCTCGGCGACGTCCTGCGTGCTCGAGGGGTATGACGGTTCCACCTGGTCCTCCTGGTGGCCCTCGGGCATGCCCCGCCGCTGCCCGGTCACCTTCTCCTCCTCGCAAGAGGGGACGGTCGACCTCTACCTGCCCGGCGGCAGCTACGGGTCTACCGCGGCGCCCTCACCGCGACCCACCACGGCAGCTCGGCCCTGGCCACCGTCAACCACCTGCCCGAGCAGCACTACCTGCGCTCGGTCGTGGCCGCCGAGATGGGTCCGTCCTTCCACCCCGAGGCGCTGCGGGCGCAGTCCGTGGCCGCGCGCACCTACGCCCGCCGCAGCGCGAGCACCTCCTACTACGACATCTGCGACTCCACCGCGTGCCAGGCCTACCGCGGTCGTGGCGTGCGCCGCGGCGACGGTTCCCTCCTCTCCTACGAGTACTCCGCCAACAACGCCGCCGTCGACGACACCGCCGGTGAGGTGCTGACCTTCGCCTTCCCGCAGCCGGCGGCTGGCGACCACGATGTACTCCGCCTCGACCGGCGGCCAGACCATCGCCGCCGGCAACGGGCACGACTACCTGCGCGCGCAGAAGGACCCCTACGACGCGACGCCCGCCAACCCCCGGCACCGGTGGAGCGCGTCGCTGCCCCGGACCGCGCTGCAGCAGCGCTACGGCATCCATCGCGTCGAGCGGGTCCAGGTGCTCACCCGGGACGGGGTCGGCGCGTGGGGCGGCCGCATCCTCACCGCCCGGGTGGAGGGCTTCACCTCCGGCGGTGCCTACACCTACGCGCACGCCACCGGGACCGGCCTCATGCTCTCCCGCTACTGGCCGACGTGGTCCGAGGGACTGTCATCGGACTACTTCACCTTCGCGGGGGCGGCGCCGACCCCGACGAAACCGGTGCGCCTCAGCGGCACCGACCGCTACGGCACCGCCGCGCGCGTCGCCGAGCAGTGGAGCCCCGGGGTGGGCGTCGTCTACGTCGTCTCCGGGCAGGACTACCCGGACGCGCTGGCGGCGTCGGCCCGCGCCGGGGTCTACGACGCCCCGCTGCTGCTGACCCGCCACGACCGGCTGCCCGGCGCCACCACCCGTGCCCTCGAGCGGCTCCGCCCCGACCGGCTCGTCGTCCTCGGCGGCACCGACGCCGTCTCGGGCGGCGTGCTGCGCGACCTGCGTGGGTATGCCCGCACCGGCCGGGTCGACCGGGTGGCGGGGACCGACCGCTACGGCACCGCCGCCGCGCTCGCGGGCTACTACCCGAGCGGGGTGGACCGGGTGCTGCTGGCCAGCGGTCGGGACTTCCCCGACGCGCTCGCCGGGGCCGCGGTCGCCAACGGGCAGCAGGCACCGCTGCTGCTGACGCGACCGGAAGGTCTGCCGAGCACCACGATCAGCGCGCTGCGGCGCCTGCAGCCGCGCGAGATCGTCGTGCTCGGCGGCGGCGGCGCTGTCACCGACACCGTCGTGCGGCAGGCCCGGCAGTATGCCTCCGGCGGCGTCGTGCGCTGGGCCGGGGACGACCGCTACCGCACCGCGGCCCGGATCGCGGCGACCTTCCCGCGCGGCACCGACCCGGCCTTCGTGGCGCTCGGCACCGACTTCCCGGACGCGCTCGTGGCTGCCGCGCTGGCGGGCCGTCACGACGCACCGCTCGTGCTGACCCCGGGTGACCGCGTCGCGGCCGGCGCCGACCAGGCGCTGAGCCACCTGCGGCCGCGGTCGATGTACGTCCTCGGCGGGACCGGCGGCATCACGAGACCGACGATGGATCGGCTGGCTCGCTACCTGCGCTGAGCGTGCACCATCTGCACGAAGAGCTCGTGCACCCGGTGGTCACCGGTCACCTCGGGGTGGAAGCTGGTCGCGAGGAGGCCACCCTGGCGGACCGCGACGGGATGACCGTCGGTCGCGGCGAGGACCTCCACGCCGTCGCCGATGCGCTCGACCCAGGGCGCGCGGATGAAGACGGCCCGGACCGGGCGCTGCGGGTCGCGCAGCCCGGGGAGGTGCAGGTCGGCCTCGAAGCTGTCGACCTGCCGGCCGAAGGCGTTGCGCCGCACCGCCATGTCGATGCCGCCGAAGGTCTGCTGCTCCCGGTGGCCGTCGAGGATCTCGTCGGCGAGCTGGATCATCCCGGCGCACGAGCCGTAGACGGGCATACCGCCGGCGATCCGGCCACGGATCGGCTCGTGCAGGCCGAAGATGCGGCACAGCCGGTCGATCGTGGTGGACTCCCCGCCGGGGACGACCAGGCCGTCGACCTGCTCGAGCTCGGCCGGGCGCCGCACCGCGCGGGTGTCGGCACCGGCGGACCGGAGCGCGGCGAGGTGCTCGCGCACGTCGCCCTGGACGGCGAGCACGCCGACGGTCACGGAGGTCACGGCCCGCAGTGTAGAGCGGTCGCTGCCCGGTCCTGGCGGGTATACCGAGGTCGTCCCGGAACAAGTCATCAGGGAACGATCCGGCCGACCCGGGAGACTGAGGTGTGTGGAGGCACCGGGCATACCTCGCGCGGTGGGAGGCTGGCCCGGATGAAGGAGGCTGTCGATGGCCGTGACTGACCCGCGCGAGGACCGCGCCGTCCGCGCCCTCCGGGGGCTGCTGGCCGACCTGCCCGAGGTGCCGCCCGCCAGTCCTGCGGGGCGCGAGCGCCGCCGGCCGGTCGGCGCGCTGCTCGTCGCCGCGGTCGTGGCAGCGCTGCTGCTCGTGCTGCCGCTGCTGCTCTCCGGGCCGACGCCCTCGCCCTCCGGCGCGGCCGCACCGGCGACGCTGCCCGACCCGTTCCCTGCCTACGCGCACCTGCCCGCCACCGTGGAGCGCTCCCCGGCGGGCCCGGCGCTCATGGTCTTCACCCACGGCTACGGGGTGGAGTTCATGGACTACCCGCAGGCGATCGCGGTGGGGGCGGACGGCGGAACCTACCGGCGGCTCGACACCGCCGACGACGCGAGCGTGCGAAGCGACCAGGGCGATCCCGGACCCATGCTGCTGTCACCGGACGGGCGCAGCGTCGCGGTCGGTGGGCGCGGCAACGACGGCTACCTCGCCACGGTGTCCCTCGAGGACGGCTCGGTCCGCACCTGGCCGCTGCCCGACGGGCGCTCCACCACTCCCCTGGCGTGGTCGGGCGATGGTCGGTCGGTCTTCGTCGGCCTGGTGGAGGACGACACCCACCGGTACTCCTCCCTGGACGGCGCGCCTCCGCGGGTGGTCGACGACGTGCGTCGGGCCGACCTTGGCGCGCCGAAGGGGACCGAGCCGGTGCGGCTGCCCGAGGTCGCCGCCGCCACGGGCATCGCCCCGCTGCCGCAGGACGGCGGGCTGCTCGTATCCACCGGCTACGGCGCCGAGCTGCGCAGCGCGGACGGTATGCAGGTCGTGGCGACGGGGCTCGACCTGGGGCTGGACCTGGGACCGACGGCCGTCAGCCCGGACGGGCGACGTGTCGTCACGGGGGGCGCCGGGTCCGTGCAGGTCAGCACGCTCGACGGTGAGGCGGTGACGTCGACCGACCCGTTGGACCTGAGCGTGACGACCGACAGGCCTGCCGGTGCGGGACGGACGGCCGAGCCGCTCGGATGGCTCGCGGCCGACCGGATCCTGGTCTCCACCTACGACACCGAGACCGCAGCGCTCCGCCTCCACCTCTGGTCGGTCGACGTCGACTCCGGCGCAGCGCAGGAGCTGCTGGTCGCCGAGCCCGGGTGGACCGGCGCCGCGGTCGGCGAGATCTCCGTCGCCGCCGACCTGCTCGACGGGGCCGAGGTGGGCGATCCCGGCATGGTGGACCGGGGCCGTGTGCTCATGCTGCTGCGCGGCGCGCTGCTGGTGGCGCTGGTCGCCCTCGTGCTGCGGGCGGTGAGGCAGGCCGGTGCGGCGCGACAGGCATACCGGGACGCCTGAACGCCCGGGCTCAGCTCACCAGCCGCGCTCGGCCAGACGGTGCGGCTGCGGGATGTCGTCGACGTTGATGCCGACCATGGCCTCGCCCAGGCCGCGGGAGACCTCCGCGAGCGTGTCGGGGTCGTCGTGGAAGGTGGTCGCCTTGACGATGGCGGCGGCCCGCTGACCGGGGTTGCCCGACTTGAAGATCCCCGAGCCGACGAAGACGCCCTCGGCGCCGAGTTGCATCATCATCGCGGCGTCCGCCGGCGTCGCGATGCCGCCGGCCGTGAAGAGCACGACCGGGAGCTTGCCCTGCTCCGCCACCTCGCGCACCAGGTCGTAGGGCGCCTGCAGCTCCTTCGCCGCGACGTACAACTCGTCCGGCGCCATCGAGGTGAGCCGCGCGATCTCGGCCCGGATCGAGCGCATGTGCGTGGTCGCGTTGGAGACGTCGCCGGTGCCGGCCTCCCCCTTGGACCGGATCATCGCCGCACCCTCGGTGATCCGGCGCAGCGCCTCGCCCAGGTTGGTCGCGCCGCAGACGAAGGGCACGGTGAAGGCCCACTTGTCGATGTGGTTGCTGTAGTCGGCCGGGGTCAGCACCTCGGACTCGTCGACGTAGTCCACCCCGAGGCTCTGCAGCACCTGCGCCTCGACGAAGTGCCCGATGCGGGCCTTGGCCATGACCGGGATGGAGACGGCCTCGATGATGCCGTCGATCATGTCCGGGTCGCTCATCCGCGACACGCCACCCTGCGCGCGGATGTCGGCCGGCACCCGCTCCAGCGCCATGACCGCGACCGCGCCGGCGTCCTCGGCGATCTTCGCCTGCTCGGGGGTGACGACGTCCATGATGACGCCGCCCTTGAGCATGTCGGCCATGCCGCGCTTCACGCGCGTGGTGCCGGTGGTGTGCTGGTTGGGCTCGGACATGCGCGGGTGGCCTCTCGTGCGGTGCGGGTATGCCGTGGCGGGGCCGCACGGGTGGGCCTCGCCGGGGAGGAGGTCAAGTCTACGGCGGGGTGGCGCGGCCACGGGGCCAGGAGGTGCATGGGTGACGCAGGGTGGCCGGCGATGGGGATGCTGCGGGCGGGAGGGCCCCCGCGACACGCTGTGGACAGATGTTCGAGTCTGTCGGTGGCCTCGGGTAGTGTCGGAGACAGGAACCAGATCGAGGGGGTCTGGTCGACCGAGCGCACCGAGGGGGTGGGCGAGATGGCGGCACCGCAGCCGGAGCCGGACGGGGGGAGCACCCACGGGGTCGTGCACTCGCGGGCCGGTACCGTCCAACCCTGCGACTGGAGCACTGCCTCCGAGCAGAGCTCCGGGGCCTCCTCGCCCGCCGCCTGCGCGCCCGGCCTATCTCGGTCGTTGTCCGAGGTGACCGATTGCCGCGACGCACTGATGACGCTGGGCGCCGACGACCTGCGTGCCCTCGACGACGACGCCCGGCTCGCGCTGCTGCGAGCGCTGGAGGAGCTGACCCGGAGCGCGGCGGCGGTGAGCGCCCGGCTGCAGGTCGACTTCCGCGACTCCCAGATGGAGCAGCAGCAGGCTGCCGGCGTGCCCCGCTCGCGACGGGGCAGGGCGGTCGCCGACGAGCTGGCACACGCCCGGATGACCTCCCCCTACTGGGGCTCGCGCGAGCTCTCCAGTGCGCGGGCCCTCGTCGAGGAGATGCCGCAGACCCTCGCCGCGCTCACCGGTGGCCACATCGGCGCGCTGCAGGCGCGTGCCGTCACCGAGGCCACCACCTGTCTCTCGGTGGAGGACCGGGCCGAGGTGGACCGCCGGCTCGCGCCGCGTCTGCCCGGGTCCTCGACCCAGGAGATCACCGGCGCGGCCCGCTCCCTGGTCTACGAGATCGACCCGGCGGCCTATGTCGCGCGGGCCCGCAGGGCGGCGCAGGACCGTGGCGTGTCGGTCCGCCCGGCGCCGGACGTCATGGCACGTCTCAGCGCCCACCTGCCGGCGCACCAGGCCGTAGCGTGCTACGCCGCGCTCCGCACGCACGCCACGGCGGCGCGCGCCAGCGGCGATCCGCGTGGACTCAACCAGCTCATGGCCGACGAGCTGCACCAGCGGCTCACCGGCCGGGCCGTCGTCGACGGCATCGACATCGAGGTCGGGCTGGTCATCACCGACCAGGCGCTGTTCGGCGGGGCGTCGGACGCGGCGGAGCTCGAGGGCTACGGCCCTGTCCCGGCGGAGGTCGCCCGGCAGCTGCTGCGTCCCGAGGACGCGGTCGGCGACGGCAATGGTGATGGCCGAGGCAGTGGTGATCGCGGTGACGGTGTCGATGGCCGAGGCAGTGGTGATCGCGGTGACGGTGTCGATGGCCGAAGCAGCAGTCGTAGCCGTGGCGATCGTGGTGGTGACGGCCGTGACTGTGGCAGCAGCAGTCGTCGTGACGGCGGCAGCGGCCCCGGCGGCAGCTCTGCATCTCAAGAGCTCTGCCCGGAAAGCGGGCGGTGCACGGACGCCTCCTGCGACCTGCTCCACGGGCCACCCATCAGTCCCCCGGCACACCCGGGATTCCCTGCTCCTCCTGCCGCTTCTCCCCCGTCACGTCCTGTCCCTCCCCACGCCACCGACTCGCCGGCCCACGAGTCTCCTGACGCCTCGAGGCCAGATCCGTCCTGCGAACCCGACCGCGACCCCGAGCCGACCGCCGAACGGCGCGAGGCCGTCGTGTGGCTGCGTCGGCTCTGGGTCGACCCGGTGTCCCACGTGCTGGTCGAGCAGGACGCACGGCGGCGCCGGTTCACCGGCGAGCTGCGCCGGTTCGTCATCAGCCGGGACCGGACCTGCCGCAACCGCTGGTGCGGGGCGCCGATCCGCGACGTCGACCACGTCGTCCGGCACTCGGACGGTGGCGCGACGACCGCGGGCAACGGCCGCGGCCTCTGTCACCGGTGCAACCTGGCTCGCGAACGACACCGCCATCACCCGGCTCACGACCACCGCTCGGCACCTCCCCTGCTCCCCTCGCTGGGGGACAGCTCTGCCCGGCCACGAGCCGGGTGAGGGCCCCGGTGTCCCAGGAGCTCGATCAGATCCGACGCCCGTTCCGGGAGTGGGCCCGGACGATGCAGCGACAGGCGCCCTTCTACACCCGGATCGCGCGCCACGTCCTGGATCGTGACGACGTGCTGTCGGTGTTGTTCGCCTGTCCTGTGCCCGAGCAGCGGACCCCGGTGCTCCTCTTCGCGGCGGTGCACGACCTCCTGCTGGAGCACCCCGATCTCCCGCTGGCGCAGTGGTACCCCTCGATCGCCCCGGATCCGCGCGACGACGACCCCGGTCGGGCCTTCGTGGAGACCGTCGTGGCGCACCGGACCCACCTGGAACGCACCGTCGCGACGCGTTCCACGCAGACCAACGAGGTCGGGCGCTGCGCCCTCTTCCTGCCAGTCCTCGCCCGCCTCGCCGACGAGGTCGGGCCGCTCGCCCTCTTGGATATCGGTGCCAGCGCCGGCCTCGTGCTCAACTTCGACCGGTACTCCTACGACTACGACGGACGTGTCGTCCATCCGGTCGACGGCCCGAGCGCTGTCCGGGTGTCGTGCCGCACCGACGGGACGGTCCCGGTCCCGAGGGCGATGCCACCGATCGTCGACAGGCTCGGCCTGGACCAGCACCCCGTCGACGTGGCGAACCCGCTCGCCGCCCGCTGGCTACGAGCCTGCGTGTGGCCTGACCAGCTCGACCGACTGGACCGGCTGGACGGTGCCATCGCCATCGCGCAGCACCAGCCCGTCGAGGTGCGGCGAGGCGATGCGGTTGATGATCTGGCCAGCGCGGTCGACGACCTCGACGGCCACCCGGTCGTGATGAACTCGTGGGTGCTCAACTATCTGACCGCTCGACGTCGGTCCGACTATGTCGAGGCTCTCGACCAGATCGGCGCTGATCGGGGCCTCTCGTGGGTCTTTGCCGAGTCGCCACAGGTCACGCCCGACCTCCCGCACCCGAATGCGGACCACCCCGAGTCGACCCACCTCAACCTGGTCCGGTGGCGCGACGGAGTCCGCGCGGCCGAGTTCCTCGCCGAGTGCCACCCGCACGGCGTGTCCGCCACCTGGCGCCACGACGGGTGACCTAGCTCGCAGGCCAGTGCTCCGCGAGCTGCTCGCGGACGTCCTGCAGGAGCTGAGGCACGGCCTTAGTCTGCGCCACGATCGGCAGGAAGTTGGCGTCGCCCATCCACCGCGGCACGACGTGCTGGTGCAGGTGGGCGGCCACGCCTGCGCCGGCGACCTCGCCCTGGTTCATGCCGATGTTGTAGCCGGCCGGGTTGCTCGCGGCGGTGATCGCGTGGATCGCCTGCCGGGTCAACTCGGTGAACTCCGCGGTCTCCTCGGGCGTCATGTCGACGTAGAGCGAGACGTGCCGGTAGGGGCAGATCAGGAGATGCCCGGGGTTGTAGGGGAAGAGGTTGAGCACGACGTAGCAGTGCTCACCCCGGTGCACGACGAGGCTCTCCGCGTCGTCCTGACCGGGGGCGGCGCAGAACGGACACCCGGAGCCGGCGTCCGGGCTGGGCCGCTCACCACGCACGTAGGCCATCCGGTGCGGGGTCCAGAGCCGTTCGAAGCCGTCCTGCGACCCCGCGAAGGTGATGGCGTCCTCGGGCTCGGGCACGGAGGTCATAGGCCGCAGTCTAGGGACACCGTCGCGGCCCGTCGCGAAAGCCGTCATCGTCCTCTCATCCTCGCCTCACCGCGGCCCGGAGCAGGTGGTCGCCCGGCTCGCGGGCGCGGGCATCCCCTGCCTCAACCCGCTGCCCGGCGTGCGGCTGCTGCGCCGTCCGGAACGGCTGGAGCAGCGCCTCGTGGCCAGGGGTATACCCGTGCCACGGTCCCGGGTCGTGCAGACCTGGGAGCAGGTGCGGGTCGCAGCGGCCGAGGGACCGCTGGTGGTGAAGCGCCGGTCCCGCAGCCGTGGACGGGGCGCGGAGGTGCGCCGCGGCGGTGGCCGACCTCGAGAGGGCACGCATCCGTGCGGGCGACACGTGACCGGCGGGAACACTGGGTGCCCGGCCGGAGTTGGCCAGGTCATGGACGACAGCAGCGCACGGCACGACCTCGACGACGCCGCGATCGGCGACCCGGCGGCATACATGCCGGAGAAGAGCGACTGGGTGGCCACCCAGCTGCGCGACATCGACGCCGCGGGAGACACCGCCGCCGCGACGATCCAGGACCGACCGGTCGTGGTCATCACCATGCGTGGCGCCCGCAGCGGCATGCTCAGGCGGGTCCCGCTGATGCGGGTCGAGCACGAGGGCTCCTACCTCGCCGTCGCGAGCAAGGGCGGGGCGCCCGAGCACCCGGCGTGGTACTACAACGTGGCCAAGAACCCCGACGTCCTGGTCCAGGACGGCACCAGCCAGCAGGCGCTGCGGGCGCGCGAGCTCGGCGAGGGGCCGGAGCGGGACGCGTGGTGGGAGCGCGCGGTGCAGACCTTCCCCAGCTACGCCGACTACCAGGAGAAGACCGACCGGCTCATCCCGGTCTTCATTCTCGAGCCGCTCCGCGGCTGACCCAGCTACGGGCGTCGGACCCGCTCAGGGTTGGGTGGGCAGGCTGACCGAGGTCGCCTGCCGCACCACCGCGCGGACCGCATCCAGGACGGGAGCCGGCAGCGCAACGTCGCCCGCGACCTCGACCCGCTCGTCGCCACGCTCCCGCGCCCAGCCGATGACCTGACGGACCAGGGCCAGACAGACCGCCTCCTCACCGACGGTGTCCGCCGGACCCAGTGCGGAGAGCACGAGCAGCCGCGGAGCACCCGCGAGGTGGGGCAGCATCGTGCGGCGGACCACCGCGACCCCGACGTGCTCGCCGTCGTGCTCGGCGACCCAGGCCGGGAGGTCGTCGGCGCGCCGGTGCCAGGCGCTGGCGAAGGCACGCACGTGCATCGGCTCGCCCGCGTCCGGGTCGGTGCCGGCCCTGACCAGAGCCTGCTTGTGCAGCGCACCGAGCAGCAGCGCCTCGTCGTCGGCGAGCGCGCGCACGCGCACACCCTGCGCGGCCTCCCCCAGTGTCGGCATACCTGCTCCTGCTCCGTCGGGTGAGCCGATCCTAGGTCAGGGGTATGCCGGTGCGCCGGGCGCGGAGCTCAGACCTGCACGCGGTCGCGCACCGCGGTGACGATCCGCTGGACCGCCTCGTCGACGGGGACGGCGTTCTCCTGCGAGCCGTCGCGGAAGCGGAAGGAGACCGCGCCGGCCTCGGCGTCCTCGCCACCGGCGATGAGGATGAACGGAGCCTTGGACCGGCTGGCGTTGCGGATCTTCTTGGGAAAGCGGTCGTCGCCGTGGTCGACCTCCACCCGGATGCCGTGCTCCCGGAGCCTGCCGGCGACGTCGTCGAGGTAGCCGTAGAAGTCCTCCGCCACGGGCACCCCGACGACCTGCACCGGCGCGAGCCAGGGCGGGAGCTGACCGGCGTAGTGCTCGATGAGCACCCCCATGAAGCGCTCGACCGAGCCGAACTTGGCCGAGTGGATCATCACCGGTTGCTGACGGCTCCCGTCCGCGGCGGAGTACTCCAGCCCGAAGCGCTCCGGCTGGTTGAAGTCGTACTGCACCGTCGACATCTGCCAGGTCCGGCCGATCGCGTCCCGGGCCTGCACCGAGATCTTGGGCCCGTAGAAGGCGGCACCACCGGGGTCGGGCACGAGCTCCAGCCCGGAGTCCCGCGCGACCTCCTCGAGCACGGCCGTCGCCTCGGCCCACTGCTCGTCGGTGCCGATGAACTTGTCCTTCTTCTCCCCCACCTCGTCGCGGGTGGACAGCTCCAGGTAGAAGTCGTCCAGGCCGAAGTCGCGCAGCACCCCGAGCACGAAGGTCAGCAGGTGCCGGATCTCGTCCGGCGCCTGCTCGCGGGTGACGTAGGAGTGCGAATCGTCCATCTCCAGGCCGCGCACGCGGGTCAGCCCGTGCACGACCCCGGACTTCTCGTAGCGGTAGACGTGCCCGAACTCGAACAGCCGCAGCGGCAGGTCGCGGTAGGAGCGCTGCTGGCTGCGGTAGATGAGGTTGTGCATGGGGCAGTTCATCGCCTTGAGGAAGTAGCGCTGCCCGTCCTCCTCCATCGGCGGGAACATCGTGTCCTCGTAGTACGGCAGGTGGCCGGAGGTGTGGAACAACCCCTCCTTGGCGACGTGGGGGGTCCCGACGTACTCGAACCCCTCGTCGATGTGCCGCTGGCGCAGGTAGTCCTCCATGACCCGCTTCAGGACGCCGCCCTTGGGGTGGAAGACGGGCAGACCTGCGCCCAGCTCCTCGGGGAAGGAGTAGAGGTCCATCTCCGCGCCCAGGCGGCGGTGGTCACGCTTCTCGGCCTCCGCGAGACGGTCGAGGTAGGCCTTGAGCTCGTCCTTGGACGGCCAGGCGGTGCCGTAGATCCGCTGCAGCTGCGGGTTCTTCTCGCTACCCCGCCAGTAGGCCGCGGCGCTGCGCATGAGCTTGAAGCGTTGCCGATGATCTTGGTGCTCGGCAGGTGCGGGCCGCGGCACAGGTCGCCCCAGACGACCTCGCCGGTCCGGTCGAGGTTGTCGTAGATCGTGAGCTGGCTGCCGCCGACCTCGACGCTCGCGCCCTCGGCGGCGTCCTCGGAGGCGCCACCCTTGAGGCCGATGAGCTCGAGCTTGTAGGGCTCGGCGGCCAGCTCCTCCCGGGCGGCCTCGTCGTCGACCTCGCGCCGGGCGAAGGTCTGCCCGGAGTTGATGATGCGCTGCATCGTCTTCTCGAGGCGCTTGAGGTCGTCGGGGGTGAACGGCTCGGCGACGTCGAAGTCGTAGTAGAACCCGTCGCGCACCGGCGGCCCGATGCCCAGGCGGGCCTCGGGCCACGTCTGCTGCACGGCCTGGGCGAGCACGTGGGCGCACGAGTGGCGCAGCACGTCCAGCCCGTCCGGCTCGGTGACGAGCACCGGCTCCACGACGTCGCCGTCGGCGAGCTCGTGGTGCAGGTCGCGCAGCTCGCCGCCGACCCGCGCGACGACCACCTGACGGTCGTCGCCGACGAGGTCGCCCGCGGTCGTTCCCTGCTCGACCGCTCGCTCGCTGCCTGCGACACTGACGGTGATCTGGGTGGACACGCTGGTGCTCCTCGGAGATGGGGTATGACGTGCGCCGCGCGCGCCCGTCGGTCGCCCAACCCTACCCGCCGGATCGCGGACGCGGCACCGGATATCGGGTCGCGCACGGCGCGCGGACCGGCCCGGGACAGAGCGCCTAGGGTGCTGGTCGTGGGCGCAGTCGAGGACCGGGAGCCGCCGGACGGCATCACCAAACACTTCACCGTGGCGGCCTTCGTCGTCCACGCGGGGCACGTCCTGCTGCACCCGCACCCCAAGGTCGGTCTGTGGCTTCCGCCCGGCGGACACATCGAGCCGCACGAGCTCCCCGACGACGCGGCGCGGCGCGAGACCCTCGAGGAGACCGGCCTGGCGGTCGACCTCGTCGGCTCCCACGGCATACCTCACGACGCACCGGGCTCGCCCCGGCAGCTCGTGCGCCCCGAGGGCATCCAGGTGGAGGACATCTCGCAGGACCCGCCGCACCAGCACATCGACCTCATCTACTTCGCCGTCCCGCGGCCCGGTTGGGAGCCTGGCCCGGGCGGCCTGCCGCGGGTGTCTGACACCTACGGGATGATGTGGCTGGACGCCCCCGCCATGTCTGGCACTCCCCTGACGTCCGAGGTGTCGGCGTGGGCGACCAAAGCACTACATACCGTCGTAGTCTGACTGCTACGCTGTGTAGTATCTAGTCGGACACGTCGAAAGTAGGCATCATGAGCTCCGCCACAGCTTCGGCCACCACCACGGCCACCCGCCTCACGGCACGGGACCACGAGGTTCTGCCCGTGGCCGGTGCCTGGATGCTGGCCATCACCCGCATCGCCTTCGGCTTCTACTTCCTGTGGGCGTTCCTCGACAAGACCTTCGGTCTGGGCTACGCAACCCCGGGCGAGCGCGCCTGGATCAACGGCGGCAGCCCCACCACCGGCTACCTCAGCGGTGTCGAGGGTCCGCTCGCCGGCTTCTACAACGGCATGGCCGGCATGGTCGTCATCGACTGGCTCTTCATGCTCGGCCTGCTGGGCATCGGCGTCACCCTCATCACCGGTGCCGGAGCCCGCGTGGGCGCCCTGGCAGGAGCGCTGATGTACCTGTTCATGTACGGCGCGGCGATCCCGACCGTGAACAACCCGTTCCTGGACGACCACCTCACCGGCGCGCTCGTGCTGCTCACCGTCGCCGCCATCCCGGCCGCGTGGAGCACCCTCGGGCTCGGCGACTGGTGGGCACGGACCGCCCCCGCGGCCCTGCGCTGACCAGCACGGCACCCACGACGACAGCCCCGGTCCTCGACCGGGGCTGTCGCATGTGGTCAGGGGGTGAGCCGCTCCCTTGCGGACGGGCCGTCCGGTGGTGCGACGGGGTCCTGGTGGCCGCTGCTGGTCGTCGCGGCCGCCGTCACCCCGCTGAGCTGGTGGTGGAGCGACCGGCGCCGGGGGACGCTGGAGCTGCTGGTGGTCCTCGGCCCCGCCCAGGGGCTGCTGCGCGTGCTGCTGGCCACCGGCGGGCCGCCGCCGGCTCGATGCACGCCGCGCACCACACGGGGGCCTCCATGGCCCTCGCGCACGCTGGCCACGCTCGTCACCGTGGTCCTCGTGCGGCAGGCCGACGCCGCGGTGCACACGATCGCCGACCTGCTCCGGACCCTCCTCGACGCCCTGCTGCCGACGCTGGGCACCCCACGGGTCCCCACGACATACCCTCGACTGGCGATCCGCGCCACCGTCGCGCCCGTCCTGACGGGACACCGCCAGCGACGACGTCCTCGAACTGTGCCGACGGCCAGGGCGTCCGGCCAGGCCGCACACCGGACGAGCAGCCAACAGCCGGAGCCGCAGCAACAAGAAGCGAGCGAACCCGACCGGACCCCCTCAGCGTGACATTGACGCGAAAAGAGCCGATGCCGACCGCAGGATCGCATCCGCCCGGCGCAGCTCGCGGTTCTCCTTCTCCAGCTGCACGAGCCGCTCGTGGGAGTCGGTCGCCGTCGCGGTCGACCCGGCCGCGGGACCGGGCCCGCGGAACCGTTCCGCAGGGTCGCGGCCGGGATGCCCAGCTGCTCACCCACCTGGCTGCAGGCGCGCTTGACCGGCATCCCCGGGTTCTCTGTGACCGTCTCGTTCACCGTGCGGATCGCACGCTCACCCAACTCGTCGGTGTACTTCCTCGGTGCAGGCATGACTCCACTCTCCCGTACAGATCAAGACCTCCACCAAACCCGGGGTGGTTCACACAGCACCAGTCCCCTACTATGGTCGCTTGTGGCTGCCGTGACCTCGATCCCCGTCGACCTGAGGACCCTGGCCGTGGTGCAGGCCGGAGGGCAGGGCAGTCGCATGGACGTGCTCACCCGTGAGCGGGCCAAGCCCGCCCTACCCTTCGCGGCGACCAACGCGCTCATCGACTTCCCGCTGTCGGTGCTGGCCGCGGCCGGCGTCAGCGACGTGTGGGTCTCGGTGCAGTTCCAGTCCAGCTCGCTGGACGGCTACCTCGCGGGGGGCCGGCCGTGGGACCTGGACCGCAACCGTGGCGGCTTCCGCCGGCTGACCCCCGAGGAGGGCACCGGGTCGGCCCACGAAGAGGGCTTCAGCCACGGCAACGCCGACGGCCTCTTCCGGATGCGCGAGGCGATCCGGGTCGCCGACCCGCACGTCCTCATCGTCATGTCCGCCGACCACGTCTTCAACCTCGACCTACGACCGGTGGTGGCCGAGCACCTGGCCCGCGAGGCCGAGTGCACCCTCGTCACCGCCGAGATCGGCGTCCAGGAGGCCACCCAGAAGGTCGTGGTCGAGCACGAGGCCGACGGACAGGTCACCGCCGTCCACGCCAAGCCGCGGTCCACCGACTCGGGCACCGTGGCAACGGAGATTTTCCTCTACCGGCCGCAGCCCCTGCTGGCCGAGCTGGAGCGGCTGCACGCCGAGCTGCAGGCCGCCGCGGACGACGACCGCGACACCGGGCTCGGCGACTTCGGCGACCACCTGCTGCCCGCCCTGGTGCGGCGGGGCCGCGTCCGGGCCGTCCCCATCACCGGGTACTGGAAGGACGTGGGCCGGCCCCAGGCATACCTGCAGGCCCACCGAGACCTGCTCACCGGCAGGGTCGACGTCTTCGGGCACGCCGACCGGCCGGTCCTCGGTCAGACGCTGCCCGGCCCGCCCGGCTGGGTGGGCGAGGAGGGCGAGCTCGTGGACGCCATGGTCGGGCCGGGCTCCCGCGTCCGCGGACGCGTCGTCCGGTCGGTGCTGGGTCGGGGCGTGCAGGTCCAGGCCGGTGCCCTGGTCGAGGACAGCGTGCTCCTCGACGACGTGCTCGTCGAGGCCGGTGCGCGGGTGCGGACGAGCGTCGTCGACCGGGGGACGCGGGTCGGCCGGGACGCCACCGTCGGTGCCTGCCCGCCCGGCACCCGGCTCACCGACGAGACCGTCACCCTCGTGGGGCAGGACTGCCGGGTCCGCGGCGGCACCACCGTCGAGCCCGGCGCCCGGCTGGAGCCCGGCAGCACCACCTGAGCTCAGCCGAATGGGGGCTCGGAGGGGTGATGGCGAGCCGGCTCAGGCGTGAGCGTCACCATGTGGGGTCTAGGGTTTCGGCGGGCCCCTGCTCCGCCTTGGCTAGCTCGTGGACAGTCACACGGTGTTCGACGATGAGGCGCCTGAACTGCAGATTGAGCACAGCTCTGGCCTGGTGGGCGTCCCACCCGAACCATTCACGCAAAGAACTAACGGCACCTCCCTCGTTGCTGGATGCGAAAAGGATGCCAAGTACGGAATCGGGGGGCGTGAAGGGCTAGCGACACAGTGCGCAGGATGTCCGCCTGGTGATCGTTGTCGGGTGAAGCCATAACGCCGTCAGCCTGCGCCTCGATCCACCGACAGACGTCGTTGAGTGGGGCGTTGCCGACCGCGTAGGCGATTCTGGGAAGCGGGCGTAGGAGATTCCCGACCTCTCTGCCGGGGAGTTCCGCGTGCAGGTTTCCCGGCTCTTCGTCTTTGAGGGTGGGGTCATAGGTTCAGTCCTCCGCCGATGAGGAGCATGCGGAGGCGGTAGTTCTCGAAGTTGATCATGTCGCGTATCAAACTTCTTGGAACACCGGTTATGAGGGCATGATCGGCGTGACCAGGGAGGAGATGGACTATGGTCGACCATCTGTGATCCCGGCGGAGCGCAAGACCAGGATCGTGCTCAGCGTGTTGGCGGGCGAGGTCTCTATCGCGGAGGCGGCGCGCAAGGAGAAGGGGTCCGAGCAGTTGATCGGCCGGTGGAAGGCCGAGTTCCTCGAAGCGGGGCGGACCGCGTTGGCGTCGGGCCGGACCGGGCCCACGACCCGGGAGGCCCAGCTGGAGGCCGAGGTCACCGAGCTGACCACTGCCCTGGGGGAGGCGCATCTTGAGGCCCGGGTCTGGAAGAGCGCTGAGGGGCGGCTGGGCCCTTCGAGGACCTCGAGGTAATCCGCACCGACGCGGGGATGCCGACCACGAGGTTCTGCCAGCTGATCGGCATCCCCGAACGGACCTACCGCCGTTGGCAGGCTCACGCCCGCGCGGGACGCCCAGGCCAAGGGCCCGTGGCCGCAGCCGGCACGGCAGGCATCGCGGGAGGTGGTCACCGGCCTGGCGGGCAGGCACGCCGCGTGGGGTCACCGGAAGGTCTGGGCGATGGCACGGCACTCGGGGCACCGGGTGTCGATGTCGACCACGGCGCGGATCCTCGACGACGCCGGGCTGCTGCTCAAGGCCGACTACCAGCGGGAACGGCGCCAGCTGGCCCAGGCGCGCAGGGCCGCGTTCGCGGACACGCCGACCACGCCGACCATGGTCTGGCAGTTCGACTTCTCGCCAGTCACGAGACCACCTCCGGCGGGACCTGGCGGGTCGCGCGGATCGCGGACTACTGGTCGAAGTATGAGTTCGGGTGGCACTGGTCACCGACCGCGAACCAGCACGACGCCATCGCCGCGGTCCAGCTCGCCCTGGCCGAGACTGCGAGCCTTCTGCCCGACGGTGTGGACCTGCTGGAACACCTGGCCGACCCGGTGACCGGGGAAGTCGTGCCGATCACGCTGGTGACCGACAACGGTGGCCCGTTCCGGTCGGCCAGGTTCGCCGCGTTCATCGAGTCGACTCCGCAGCTGGACCATATTCGTACCCGGGTCAGGACCCCGGGGCACAACGGCGTCCGGGAGCGGGCCTTCCAGTCCTTGAAGTACGAACGGCTCTACCGCGAGCAGATCGACGACATCCACGACCTCGTCGCTCACAGCGAGGACTTCCGGTCCGAGTTCAACACGACCCGACCCCACGAGGCGCTCTCCTGGAACCGGCCCCGCGAAGTGCACCTGGGCCTGGCCGACCCCGGCACACCCAACTTTGCCGAGGCCGAAAACCTGTCAGAAGCTTGACACGGGACACCCTCACAGGAGGCCCTCATACAGACCGCCTCACGGAACCTGTCTCACCCGACTTGACACCTTCCGGGCTGATGCCCTGCAGGTCGGACGTCAGCCTGCGTCGCTCCTCGTGCACCGCCCGCCAGATCGCGGTTCGGTCAACCACGTCGTTCTCCTTGCGCTCCCGGGCAGGGCCATCGGTTCATGACCGGTCCAGCATGGTCCCATCGGGATCGATACGCCGCAGGATCGCGGTGGTGATAGCCGTCAGCTGCTCGATCTGCGTGGGGGTCAGCGCGTCGACGACGGCGCCGCGGACGGCGGCGACGTGACCCGGCGCAGCTGCCCGGACCGCCTCCCACCCGTCGTCGGTCAGCCGGGCGTTCGTGGCGCGGGCATCCTCGGGACACGGCATACGCGACACCAGACCTCGACCCTCGAGACGCCGAACCACGTGCGAGAGCCGCGGGAGGGTGGCGTTGGTCTGGGCCGCGAGCGCGGTCATCCGCAGCGTCCGGCCGTCTGCCTCGGAGAGCATGGCCAGCGTGAAGTACTCGAAGTGGGTGAGCCCGCTGTCCCGCCGCAGCTGCGTGTCGAGCACACCGGGCAGCAGCTCCAGCACGGCTGCCATCCGGACCCAGGCCGCTCGCTCGGCATCTGTCAACCACGTCGTCGTCATCGCACCAGTATCACCGATGGTTGATGGGACAACCTCCGCCACCGACGAGGCGGGGTCAGTTGTACCGACAACTATGCGGTGGTACGGTAACGCAATTAGTTGACACGACAACTGCCGAGGGCCCCACCATGACCACCGATCTTCTTCTGCCCGGCACCACCACCATGGACGCCGTCACCCTGCACGTGGCCGACCTCCCGGGCATGACGGACTACTACCGTGACGCGCTCGGCCTCGAGGAGCTGCCCGGCGACGCCGCGCGCACCGCCATCGACCGTGGCTCCCCCGCCGTCGGGCGGGCCGACACCAGCGTCCTCGGTCGCGGACGCGACGCTCTCGTCATCCTCGTCCACACCCCCGGCCTCCCCGCCCCGGCACCCGGCCAGGCAGGCCTGTTCCACACCGCGCTGCTCTTCCCGGACCGAGCCGCGCTCGCGGACGTCGTCGCCCGGGCCGGCCAGCACCCCCGCTCGATCTTCGTCGGCTCCGCCGACCACCTGGTCTCGGAGGCGTTCTACTTCACCGACCCCGAGGGCAACGGCATCGAGCTCTACCGGGACCGGCCGCGCGAGCAGTGGAGCTGGCACGGCGGCCGGGTGGCCATGGACTCCCTCCCCCTGGACCCGCAGGCGTTCCTGCGCGACCACCACGTGGAGCAGGCCCCCAGCACCGCCGAGGTGGGCCACGTGCACCTCAAGGTCGGCGACGTCCCCACCGCGCGGGCCTTCTACGTCGACGCCCTCGGCTTCGAGGTCACCGCCCAGTGGAACGGCGCGATCTTCGTCTCGGCCGGTGGCTACCACCACCACATGGCCATGAACAGCTGGGGCAGCCGCGGCGCAGGCGCCCGGGCCGCCACCATCGGCCTCGGGCAGGTCTCCATCGTGGTACCGACCACCCAGGACGTCGACGCACTCGCCGAGCGACTCCGCCACCACGAGATCCCCGCCCAGCACGACGGCCGCACCCTGCGCTTCGAGGACCCCTGGCGCAGCTCCTCGAGGTCAGCGCCGCGACGTGACGCGATGACGAGCCCCACAGGCGACGGCCGCCAGCCACGACGAACGCCCCTCGACCGCGTCTCAGCAGGCCAGGGGCCTCATACCGCACCTCGAACCGGGTGAAAGCAATTGGGCGCTGCGGGAACAGACGACCTCGGGTTCAGAAGCTCGTTTCCGCATGAATTCAAGGGATTCGCGGCCATGCTGGCTCCGAAGGTGAGGGGGATGACACTCTGATCGGGGCGTCGACGGAACCAAAGAAACGACCACGAACACGGCTGATGGATAAGGAAGTGGACGCTATGCGAACAGCCCGTGAGCGCGGTCTCAGCGTGAATGCCATTGCGAAGCAGTACGGCATCCATCGGGGTACGGTGTGGGCGAAGACGCGGTAACGGTCTGGGAGCCAGATGCTCGGGTCATCTCTCGGGTGGGCACCGCATCGTTATGAATGTTCTGTCGAGTCGCCCCGAACCAGCGCGAAGCCCAGGCCATCGACATCGCTTGCCGTGTTGCTGAGGACAACCGCGCCGCGCCCGTTCGCGCGGTCGAAGCCGATCCAGCTACTGAAGCCGCCTGTTGTGCCGTTGTGCCAGGTGATGCCATCCGGTGTCGTGAACCAGGCGTAGCCGATCCGGTCGCTATCTACATCGATACGCGGTTCCGTTGCCGATACGCCGGGCGCGGTGCCATCGAGTTGTGCCCGCACATAAGCGGTCAAATCAGTGAGCGTGGAACGGACGCTCCCACCCGGTGCGTACGCGCCGAGCACCCACGGGTCACTCCGACGTCCGCTCTCGGTGAACCCCGTGGGCGCACCCGGCGCGAGATCGGAGACGCGGTTTGCCGCGAAGCTCGAGGACATCCCCAGCGGCGCAAAGATCCGCTCTTGGAGGAGTGCTGAGTAGTCACTTCCTTTGCTCGCCGCGAGTGCCTGACCAAGAAGGGCATAGCCGAAGTTTGAATACTCAAAGGCCTGCGGCCCGAGTTTCGTCGCGCGTGCGTCCATAACGAGCCGTTCGAGAGTGTCGCGATACGGGTCTTTCGCGAGAAGCTCGAACCGCAAGCTGTCTACATACATGCGCCAGGTATCAGGGAGGCGGGGCAGGCCACTGTGATGGGTCGCGAGGTCTTCAAGCGTGACGCTTGCTGCTGCGGAGTCACCGAGGTCGAGAAAATCGCCGAGACGAGCATCCGGACTGACCTCGTCACGCTCGATCATTTCTTGCAGCAGAGACGCCGTCATCGTCTTCGTGACCGAACCGACCTCGTACTCGGTATCGGCCGTCGCGCCGAAGCTCGCTATACGCGTATCGTCGCCATCGATGACAGAAATGCTCATCCGGTCGCGCACATCGGTCGATGTCGCCAGATGCACCTTCACTCGGGCGGCCAGGGCCGAGTCACCTGTCTCATCCGGCGACAGCGCAATTCGAGGCCTCCGCCGCGTCGCGGCGACACCGAGTGCGACCGCAAGAGGAACCATCCCTGCGGCAATTACCCATCGGCGCTTCACCCTCTCATCCTATTGGCGAGTGCATAGGCAAAGCTGGTGGGAGACGATGCGGCCCGCTGCCGGAAGTAGAACACCGTGGTGGGTGCCGGCGAACCGAAGGATGACCGGACAGCGAGTACCCCGTACTGTTCTTCTGCACAGATGGACACTCTCTGCCTGCGATACGAGCGCCGGACCGTCTCACATGCCCAAGCCATGCCCGCCGAGAGTTGGGTTGCTGTGGGGCGAGCGGGAGACGCGGAGTTGGCGTTCGCGCTCTGCAAGGATGCGGGCGGTCTCGCGCCGGGATTCCTCGGACGCGCGGGTCTGCGCGATTCGTTCGACCGCCTCGGCGGGAGTGAGCGCGCGTAGCGTCTCGGCTTCTGCGCGGGCGGTCTGGGCGGTGCGGGTCGCGTCTGCGGCCAGTCGTGCGGGTCGGGCGTTGACGTAAGCGCCAGGGTTCTTCCTCACTGCCTCGTCGCCGAAGACGCGAGCATAGACGCCGATGGTCGGCCACGGGTTCGGCTCCATCACGGCGTGGAGGGCCTGTGCGGTGGCGGTGCGCTGCTGCTCAGCCTCGACCACGCGAGGATCAGCGTCGATCTGGGGCCTGGTGACGCGCTCGACCCACGCTTGCCGGGTTTCGTTCCTGCGGGGCGGTTCGCCCCATGTCTTCGCGAGGCGTCGTTTCGCGTCGCGGGCGACGGTCTGGGCCGCGTCGTGCTCGGCGGTGGCGCGGCGCTTCTTGAACCGCCCTGCCGTCCGTACCCTGTCGCGGGCAGTCTGCTCAGCGGTGTCGGCGTCTTGCCAGTCGGTCAGCACGGCGCGCGCCTGCTCGATCATCGGTTCAGCGACCCCGGCGCGCACGAGTTCGAGCTGCTGCTTCGCCGCATCGTTGGCGTCGGCCGCCTGCTCCCGCTCGAACCGCTGCCGGGGGTGCAGCTCGTCCAGGCCATCACTGGCCTGCTGCCACCGCACAGCACTCGCCTCGGATTGTTCCGCAAGCCGTTCGAGGGCGGCTATCTCGGAGCGCACGAGCTTCACCGGGCCGTCATCAACCAACCCCCGCACGGCCTCGGCTGCCTGCTGGGTGGCGTCGGTGAGGCCACGGTCGGCGCGGTCGCGTTGCATCGCCTCGATGAACTGCTCTCGCGCGTCAGTCGTGTTGTCGGCGACGATATGCAGCCGGTTCTCACCCTTACCCCGCGTCATGCCGACGTAGACAGCCGGACCGGTCATGGCATCGGTGAGGATCGTGTGCGAGACCGGCACCGTCACCCCCTGCACCCCGTATGCGGTGGAGGCATAGGCGAGATGCGCATGCTCGGCGACATACGCGGCAGGAAGCCGCGCCGAGTGGTCACGCTTGCGGCCGTTCTCGGCCTCGACCGCCCAGACAGTGCCGTCCTCCTCGACGTGCTGGACGATCCACTGCTGACGGTTCGCCACCCCCAGAGCGGCGTCGTTCTTCCGCGTCTGAATCAGATCACCCCGACCCACCGGCAGACCATCACTGCCCGCCGTGATCGTGCTGTCGTCTACAGCCCCGGCACGCACCCGCTCATCACGGATGCGCATGTTCAACCGGGTGGCTTCGTCGTTGGTGGCAACGGTGACCGCCTGACCGTCGCCCCGCTGCGTGGCAATGTGCTCATGCAACTCGTCGGTATCGGCATGCAACTGAATGAGACCAAGGTCCTGTAGCTGCTCGAAGATCGCGGCGGGATCATCACGGCCCCGCAACCGAATCGAGAGGTCGGCGTAGGCAGGGTCGGCGAACCGGTGCACCTCGCTCATATCGATGGTACGGCCCTGAATCTGCGCGGCCATGTCGAGCACCCCACCCCGGCCGACGGCGGGGAGCTGCGCACGGTCACCGATCAGCGCGAGAGTTGCACCGTGTTCGGCGGCGACGGTGAACAGTGCGAGGGCGCTGTCTTGGTCGAGCATCCCCGCCTCATCCACCACAATCCGCTCACCCCGCCACAACCACGCAGCCTCCGGCGGGCCACTGTAGACACGACCGGTCTCCGGGTCGATATCGCCGACTGTCAGGCGTGTCCATACGCCGTCCTCGTTCCACCTGTACCCGTGGGCGTGGACGAGCGCGGCAACCGAATCAGCGGGCACACCGAGGGTCTGGTGTGCGACGTCAGCGGCTTTCTTCGTCTCAATGGCACGCTGATGGGGTCCGGTCGGGTTCGCTCCTTTTTCGCTGCTGCGGTGGGTCCCCGTCGTTGGCTGCTCGTCCGATGTGCGGCTCGGCCGGACGCCCTGGCGTCGGGCGTGGCGTGGCTTGATAGGAGCCTGCTCCGGGCTGGATTGAGGCGTGCCCGCCGCACCCGGCGACCAGGACGTCCATCCCAGTATCGACCAGGAGGTCCACCGCCATGGTGATGATCGGCACCGACTCCCACAAACGCACGCACACCTTCGTCGCCGTCGACGACGTCGGCCGGCGCCTGGGCGGGTGCACCCTGCGCGCCAACACCGACGGGCACCTGCAGCTGCTGACCTGGGCGGCACAGTTCCAGGAGGTCACCTTCGCCCTGGAGGACTGCCGGCACCTGACCCGCAGACTGGAGGGCGACCTGCTGCGTGCCGGGCAGCGGGTGGTCCGCGTCCCGACTCGGCTGATGGCCGGTGCACGCCGCGGGGCGCGGACACCGGGCAAGTCCGACCCGATCGACGCTGAGGCCGTCGCTGTGGCTGCGTTGCGTCACCCAGGACTGCCGGTCGCTGAGCTCGACGGCCCCGCCCGCCAGGTCAAGCTGCTCTCGGACTACCGGCGTGACCTGGTCATGCAGCGCACCCGCGCGTGCTGCCAGCTGCGTTGGCACCTGCACGAGCTGGACCCCGATCTGGCGCTGCCGTCCCGCAGCCTGCGTCAGGCCAACACCCGGGCCCGCGTCGAGGCCTTCCTCGACACCCAGGACGGCATCGTCGTCCGCCTGGCACGCAAGCTCCTGGTCCGGATCGCTGACCTCAGCGAGGAGATCAAGGACATCGAGAAGGAGCTCAAGACCCTGGTGGCGGACCAAGCCCCGACGCTGCTGTCACTGCCCGGCTGTGGCGTGTTCTCTGCCGCGGTGATCATCGGCGAGACTGCCGGTGTCCACCGGTTCCGGGACAAGGACGCCTTCGCCCGGTTCACCGGTACCGCGCCCGTGCCGGTGTGGTCCGGCGCCTCGGCCGGCAAGGTCCGCCTCAACCGTGGCGGCAACCGTCAGATGAACTACGCCCTGCACATGATCGCCCTCACCCAGGCGCGCGGCGTCGGACCCGGCCAGGCCTACCTGGCCAAGGCCGGAGCCCGCGGCAAGGACCGCGTCGCCGCGATGCGACTGCTGCGTCGACGACTCTCCGACGCCATCTACTCCGCTCTGCGCGCCGACCAGATCCCAGCCTCCACCCACATCCAGCAGGCCGCCTGAGACGCCGCCCTTGACATAGGAGCATCGGCGCAACCACCCGCACCACCCCACCCCGCTCGGCGGCGGCTTGGATGGCTGTGGCAAGCATGGTCGTCTTCCCGCTCCCGCAGCACCTTCCACAATCACCAGCGGATCAGCGGACGCAACGGCCGCCGCTGCCTCGGTCTGCCCAGCATCGAGTCCAACAGCTTCTGCAAGGCGTTGCACGTCGGGGTGCTTCGGTTCCCGGCCGGGCACATGGGCGGTGATGAGGTCGCACAGCTCGGTCTCGGCGTGCATGACGCGCACGCTCGTCAGATGCGCCACATGCTCCGGCCGTGGCGCGTCGGGCGGAAGGACCGAGAAGCAGTCCTCCAGCGCCAGCACCGTTGCAACCTGCACGAACTCGCGTATCTCCTCGGGGGTGGCGCGCAGGCCGTACTCGGTCATGATCCGCATCGCATGCTCGGTCACCGTGTGCTCCGACCACACCGACGCAGCGGCGGCGCAACGATCCAGCGCGCGAGAGGCAACCTCCTGCACGCTCAGGCCATCCAGCCCCACTGATGCGCGCGGGGCAGGGCGGCGCAAGGTGTCGGGGGCGTATCCGGCCTCCCGCAGCTCCGTCACCCATCCGGCTTCCTCGGCCAGAGTGGTGGGCTTCTTCGCAGGCCGTTCATGTGCCCATGCCTCGGCGCGCAGGCGGGTGGCAACGACCGGCCCCATCGTCTTGCCGGGGTGCGCGGCATCCCACGCGGCTTCGAGGCGTTCCAGGTTCTTACCCACCTGCGCGCCGCGCTTGCTCATCAGGGAGTTGAATGGCTGCAACTCGACCACTTCGCCCGTGGCGGGGTTGAGGGTCAATCCGTGCCGGTCGAGCACTTCGGCCAGTTCGGGGCTGGCGGCGATCACCGCAGTACCGAGGGCGCGGATCGCGCCTTGCTGCTTGAACAGGGCGGCACCGTTCAAGCCCCGCCACTTGCCCGCCGCGAACACTCTCATACCGATCTGCATGTGAATATGAAGCGCCCCAGGTTTGATGCCGCTCCTGTTTGAGTACAGGAGGATGAGCACCATGCCGAAGAAGATCGATCCGGAGCTTCGTGCCCGGGCGGTGCGTCTGGTCAGGGAGCACCAGCAGGAGTACGCCACGGTGACCGAGGCGATGACCGCAGTCGCCAACCAGCTAGGCGTGGCGCGGGAGTGACGAGGCTCGTCGAAGTTCCTCAGTGATGCTCACTGATTTTCCCCACCTTGGGCGGGGTTCAGTGTAGCGGTCGGCGGGTGCCGGTGGTGGCGGCGC